>NZ_JBFTOX010000041.1:0-83236 GCF_056398185.1 Cupriavidus sp. 05L310 | reverse complement strand
GTTGCCGGCACCGCGCAGGCCTCGGGCCCGAAGGACAGCAGCTTCGCCGGCGACAAGTACGGCTATGTGTTCCGCAGCGCCACGCCCGACGCGTTCACCGACGGCGCGCGTAGCGGCAAGGCCGACCCGTTCACCGACGGCGCCCGCGTAGGCAAGGCTGACCCGTACACCGACGGCGCCCGTATCGTCGCCGGCCTGGACCGCACCGGTGTGTCGGCTTCCCCGGCCCGCAGCGTGGATGCCTATACCGATGGCGCCCGCAGCGGCAAGTTCGACCCGTTCACCGAAGGTGCCCGCGTCGGCAAGGCTGATCCGTTCACCGACGGCGCCCGTATCGTCGCCGGCCTGGACCGTACCGGCGTGTCGGCTTCCCCGGCCCGCAGCGTGGATACCTATACCGATGGCGCCCGTAGCGGCAAGTTCGACCCGTTCACCGAAGGTGCCCGTGTCGGCAAGGCCGACCCGTACACCGACGGCGCCCGCATCGTCGCTGGCCTGGACCGTACCGGCGTGTCGGCTTCCCCGGCCCGTAGCGTCGATGCCTACACGGATGGCGCCCGTACCGGCAAGTTCGATGTATTCACCGAAGGCGCCAACGCCTGAACGCGATGCCGTGAAGTGAATCAACCTGTCAGCCAATGAGTCTGGTGGTGCATGCAAAGAGCCGGTAGCACCGGCTTTTTGCCATTGATACCGGGAACAACCTCCGGCCAGGGCACCGCCAACGCTTCCCGAGGGTCCGCCGAAAGGTGGATGTATGCCATATGACCACCCAATCCGTACGCGAACAACTGCTTGAGCACACCCTGGTGCTGGTGCGGCAGCGGGGCTTCAATGGCTTCAGCTATCGGGACCTCGCCGAGAAGGTGGGGGTCAAGACCTCCAGCATCCATTACTACTTCCCCTCCAAGGAGGACCTGCTGACGGCGGCGGTGACGGAATACAGCGCGCGCATCTCCGGGTATGTGCGCGACATCGACACCAGCCTGCCCGTGGCCGAACAGGCTCGCGCGTATCTGAGGCCCTGGCAAGCTACGGCGGGCGGTGACGCGATCTGCCTGGTCGGCATGCTTTCCACGGAAACCTTGCTGCTGCCCGAGGCGGTGCATCGCATCCTCAAGGATTTCTATCGGCTGAATGAAAGCTGGCTCACCCGCTTGCTCGAAAGCGTGCCGCGGAACGGGCGGGCTACGCAGAGCCATGCCATGCCATTGCCTCCTCAGTCGATGGCGCAAGCGGTCTTCGGCGCCCTGCAGAACGGGCTGGTGGTGGCGCGCCTGTTCGGCGCCCCCCAGCGTATCGAAGCCGCGTCGGATCTGCTGATGGCGTCCGTTGCCGCCTAAGCGGTCAGTTGGCGCCGCCGGTTCAGCCAGAGCGGCACGGCACCGGCGGCGATGCCGCCCAGGGCAACCACGCGCGTGGCCAGGTCGAAACTCGGGATGCTGTAAAGCGCGATAAACCACAGGAACGCTGCGCTGCCGGCCGGCCAGAGCACCCGCAACAACAGCCTGGCCGGCGTGCGTGCGGCATGGTGCAGGGAGTGCCAGGCGCAGGCGAATCCTGCCAGTCCGTAATAGAACGCCACCTGGAAACCGATGGCGTTGACCGAGTCCTGGATGATCTGGCCCACGCTGCTGAAGCCCGCGGACAGGGCCAGCAACAGCAAGCCGAACGATGCAATCGCGGTTGTCGCCACCCACGGCGTGCGCCAGGTGCGATGCAATGCGGCATAGCGCGGGTGCAGCAAGCCATCGCGGCCTTTGGCGTAAAGGGTGCGGGTGAACTGCAGGATCGAGGTTTCCAGCGTACCCACGGTGCTGAGCATGACGGCCAGTACGGCCAGGTAGTCCCACGGGCGCGGCAAGAGCCGGGCGGCGAGGGCGAACACGGTATTGGTGCCGGCACGGCGAATCTCCTCGTCGCTCAGCACCGCCAGGCTGGCGACGACGAAGGCCAGGAACAGCGCAAGGACGATGAGCATGGAAAGCACGGCCCCGTGTCCGGGCGCGTGTTCGGGATCGCGTGTTTCCTCTGTCAGGTTGGCCGTCACGTCCCAGCCCCAGAAGAAGAACAGCGCCACCAGCGCGCCGTTGGCAAACAGTTGCGGCGTAAAGCCGGTTGGCGATAACCATGACAGCGAGATCGGATGCGCAAGCGGCAACGGCGCCCGCAGCAGGGCTGCGAGCACGATTGCCGCCAGCACACCCACCTCGGCCAGCGTCATCGCCACCTGGGTATAGCTGGTCAGCTTGATGCCCTTGATCACGACGGCGCTTACCGCCAGCAGCCAGCCCGCTGCGACCAGCGTGACCACGGGCGGACGTTCGGACAGCGCCGGATCGAACAGCAGCAAGGTGGCGGTCGCGGCGGGAATGGTGCCCGACACCATGAATACCGCCGAGGCCACCAGCAGCGTCCAGCCCGCGAAGAAACCCAGCACGGGATGAAAGATCTCGGACACCCAGGTATAGCAGGCGCCAGCGTTGGGATGCAGCTTGTTCAGTTGCTGGTAGGACAGCGTCACGCCGAACATGATCAGCCCGCAGTACAGCAAGCTGGCCGGCGCCAGGACCCCCACCGTGGCGACCAGGGTGGCCGTGGTTGCCGCCAGGCTGAAGGCGGGTGCCGTGCCCGCCACGCCCATCACCACGGATTCGCCCAGCCCGAGCGCGCCTGCATCCAGCTTTGCCGGTGAGTCCCGGTCCATGGTGGTGCTCCCGGTGCGGCCGGCTTGCCGGGGGCGGCAGGCCGGCTGGCCAATAATCGCAATGAGCGCGCTACCCGCGCCACGGCGCGTGCCGGCGTGCATTAGCCAACTATACTGCCTGCCCCCGCGCTTTCAACGGATTCCGCCGCCACGGGCGGCATCGGCCAGCGTCCAGGTTGCAAGGTTCAAGGACATTGCCGCAACTCCCCGGCCAGCCAGTCGATGACCGGCCGGAACCGTGAAGCGCCGCGAAATTCCTGCGGATAGGCCAGCCAGATCTCCCGCACCACCTCCGGCACCTCGCGCACCATCGTGAGCCGCGCATCGTCGCGCGCCAGATAATGCGGCAGCAGGCCGATACCTAGGCCGGTGCGGATTGCCTCATGCACCGCCAGCAGATTGTTCGACTGGAAACCCTTGCGCGCTGCCAGCGCCCGCGTCCATTCGGCTTCCGGCAGGGCCAGGCCTTCGTCCAGCAGGCCGCACAGCGGCGCGGCAGCGAGATCCTGCTCGCTCCAGGCGCCGGCACCGGCTGGCCGTGCCGGGGCATAGAGGCCGAAGCTCATGCTGCCGGCGCGCTGCGCGATCACGTCGCTTTCCTGCGGCCGCGCCAGACGCACCGCGATGTGGGCGCGGCGCCGGGCCAGGCTGGCGATACGATTGTCCGTTTCCAGCCGGACTTCCAGTTGCGGGTGCGCCCGATAGAGCGCGAACATGCGCGGCGTCAGGAAGTGGCTGCCGAGCGTCGCGGTGCAGGCAATGCCGACTACGCCGGAAACGCCGCCGCCGGCGTCCTCCACTTCGCGTAGCAGGCGTTCGGCCGAGTTCTCCATCTGCTGCGCCGCGGCCAGTGCCGCGCGGCCGGCGGCGGACAGCGCGAAGGCGCCATCGGTGCGCGTCGCCACGGGCTTGCCGAGCGCGGTTTCCAGCCGGCGGATGCGGCGGCTGGCGGTGGCGTGCGTGACCTCCAGTTCGCGGGCGCAGGCCGAATAATTTCCAGTCCGGATCAGCGTGGACAGGGTCAGCAGGTCATCCCAGTGCAGTGAGCGTTTTTGCACAATGGTTGTGAGGCAATTGAGAATTGGCGAACAGGATAGCGCGGCTTATCATCGCTTGCATGGCTGCCGCCACCGTGGCGCCTGCCTGTACCCGATCCATACCCGTTCAGTACCGGCTCACATACCGACTTCGAAAGGAATCACGATGGCCGCACCCTTCACCTTGCTCGACCTCGCCGGCGCCAGCCGCGCTCCTTCGGCCTGGGAGGCAGCCACCCTGGTCTTGATCGACCACCAGCGCGAATACGTGGACGGCAAGCTGCCGCTGACAGGCATGCCGGCGGCCATCGCGGCGTGCGGCGAACTGCTGGCGCTGGCGCGCCGCCACGGCAGCCCGGTGGTGCACGTGGTGCATCACGGCCGGGCCGGCGGCGGCGCCTTCGATCCGGAAGGACCCTACGCGGCCATCGTCGCGGGGCTGGAGCCGCAGGCCGGTGAACATACCGTGGTCAAGGGCCTGCCAAATAGTTTTGCCGGTACGACCCTGGCGGTGTTGCTGGAAAAACTTGGCCGCAAGGAGCTGATCGTGGCGGGGTTCCAGACCCATATGTGCGTGAGCGCAACGGTGCGGTCCGCACTCGATCATGGTTATCGCAGCACCGTGGTGGCCTCGGCCTGCGCCACGCGGGACCTGCCGGACCCGCTGGGCGGAGCGCCCCTCGCGGCGGCGGAAATCCACCGTGGCTCGCTGGCCGCGCTGCATGACCGCTTTGCCACGGTCGTGGCCAGCGCCGCTGCCTGGCGTTGAGCGGTGGGGCGGGCTGCGCGTTAGCGGAAGTCGAAGGAAAAGATGGCATGGCGCGGGCGCGTGGCGAGTGCCGCGCAGACCCCATTACAGGCGGGTGCACATCGGGTAATGCGTGCGCGGGCTATGGCCCTGGTGCATACTACGGCCTCGCCGCAAGCCGGCGAAGCCTGTCCGCAACCCGATCCCCGCCTTATCCATGAAACGCATCCTCCTCATCAAGATCACCTCGCTTGGCGATATGGTGCACACCTTGCCGTTGGTGTCCGACCTGCGCCGCGCTTATCCCGAGGCCAAGATCGACTGGGTGGCCGATGCTTCCTGCGCCGATATTCCCCGCTGGGCCGTGGGCGTCGACCGCGTGATCGCGCCGCCGCTGCGCGGCTTCAAGAAGTCCCGTAGCTGGGCTGACCTGCGTGCCATCTTTGGCGCACTGTGGGCATTGCGTCGCGAAAAGTACGATGTGGTGGTGGATGTGCACGGCGTGTATAAAAGCGCCATCGTGGCCTGGCTGGCGCGCTCGAGCCGGCGTCTGGGCTACGCCGCCGAGTATCTGGGCGAGGCGCGTGCCGTGTTCGCCTATACGCAGATCTTCGGGCCGCACGGAGACGCCACCGCGCGCCACAAGATGCGCATGGTGGTCGCCAACGCGCTCGGCTACGCACTGGATCCCGTCGAGCATTACGCACTGCGCGTGCCTGCGCCCGCCGCACCGCTCAATGCCGACGGCGTGCCACGCGCCATGCTGTTCCACGCTACCTCGGTCGAGGCCAAGAAATGGCCCTCGCAGCGGTGGATCTCGGTCGGCAGGACGCTGGCTGGTCGGGGCTACAAGATTCAGTTGCCCTGGGGCTCGCCCGCCGAGCGCGAGCAATCGGAGGCGCTGGCTGCCGAGATTCCCGGCGCCGAGGTGTTGCCGCGCATGACCATTACCGAATGCGCGCAGCGGGTGGATGCCGCCGCGCTGGTGGTCGGCACCGACACCGGCTTCGTCCACCTGGCCGATGCGCTGGGCAAGCCGTCGGTGATGCTGTTCACGGTGACCGACAGCCAGCATTTCGGGATCGACACGCCGGGCCAGTCTGTCTCCGTGGGCGCCCGCGGCGTGGTGCCCGAAGTTGATGAGGTGCTTGCCGCGATCGACCGGGTCACCGGCGGTCAGGCCAGGCCACAAGTGGCGGCCGCCAGCCTGGGCTGAACCGGTGCCCGATCCGCGGCTGCCCGCGTTGCGGACTGGGGTGATCAGCCAGCCGCCGCGGGCGCTTCAACACGTCACGCGTTGATCGCTTGCCCGCCCCGCGCGCCGGACGCCGGATGTGCCGGGCGGGTACCCCGCCTGGGCGATGGCTTGCCGTCGCACCGGCGCTGCCGCTAAAACTTCATCTAGCCGCCCATCAGCCGAAGCGCGTTCAATTGGTGTTCCAGGCATTCCTGGCATCACCTTCCCGTTGTCCACGTAGATCCCACGATGGCTGTAGCTGCGGCGCTGCGCGCGCAGCGGCGGTTCGCTGTCTGTCTCGACATCCTATGCCCGTCCGGGTGGCTTTCACGACGCAATAGCCTGCCACGGCTTCGCACATGTGCCGATACCGCTATCTGGCCGCATTCCATCTTGATCATTTGATGAACGTTCCCCTGGTCCTCTAACGGTCATTCGCATTCACCTTGCGTTCTATATCGTCCGATATATAATCGCTTTTGTATCGTGCGATACAAAACGTATCCATCCAGATCCACCTTAGTCAGCCAAGCCGGAGCAGCAACCATGGCACGACCCCGCGAATTCGACGAACAACAGGTGCTGGAAGCAGCCGGAGATGCCTTCTGGGCGAACGGTTTCGAAGCCACCTCCACGCGCGATCTCGTCAAGTGCACGGGTTTGACGCAGCCCAGCCTCTACAACGCCTTTGGTGACAAGCGCGGGCTGTTCCTGCGCGCGTTGGAGCACTACCTGGAGCGCACGCTGCACGAGCGGATTGCGCGGCTGGAATCGTCGCAAACGCCCGGCCATGCCATCGCGTCCTTTTTCGGCGAGATCGTCGATCGTTCCGTTGCGGACGCGCGGCACCGCGGCTGCATGCTGGTCAATGCCGCGGTGGAGTCGACGCCCGGCGACGCCGCATGCCGCCAGGGCATCGCCGGCGAACTTGCCCAGATCCAGGCTTTCTTCCAGCGCTGCATGGAGGCGGGGCAGGCAAGCGGCGAGGTGCCGACGGTCCTCCCGGCAGCGGACGCGGGCGCGCACCTGCTGGCGGTCCTGCTGGGGGTGCGAGTGCTCGCCCGGGTCAGGCCGGAACGCGCGCTGCTCACCGGCGCCGTCAGTCCGGCGCTGAGCCTGCTCGGCCTGCCGCCGCTGCCCGTCGCGGCCAGCACGGCATGAGCCGCACGCCGGCACAGCGAACCACATATCGAATCCGCAGGAATGCATCATGTCTGAAAACACAGTCACGATCCCAAGCTCTATGGCGTCGACACTCGATGCCCGCGCACTGTTCGCCACCCTCGCCGGGTTGTGCGGCAGCCTGGTAGCCATCGGCCTCGCGCGCTTCGCCTACACGCCGCTGATTCCGCCGCTGATCCAGGCGCATTGGTTCACGTCGTCGCAGGCGGTGACGCTCGGCGCGGCGAATTTCGCCGGCTACCTGGCCGGGGCGCTGCTGGGTCGTCCCATTGCCAATGCGCTATCCAACCGCCATGCGTTGCGGCTGTTGATGCTGATCGCAACGGCCGCCTTCTTTGCCTGCGCGTACCCGTTCTCGGTGAGCTGGTTCTTTGCCTGGCGCTTCGCGTCCGGCGTTTCGGGCGGCGCCATCATGGTGCTGGTGGCGACCACGATCCTGCCGCATATCCCACCCGCCCGGCGCGGCTTTGCCAGCGGCATGATCTTCCTGGGGCTCGGACTCGGCATTGCGGCCTCGGGCACCATCATTCCCAGGTTGTTACAGCTGGGTCTGAAGGACACTTGGATCGGTCTCGGCGTGTTCGCGGCCATCCTGACCGCCGTGAGCTGGTTTGGCTGGCCGGGCTCGGCCCCCGCGGCGCCGGCACCGGCTGCCGGTAGGCAGCCGGTCGGGCGTGGGAACACGGCGTTGCGCGTGTTGTACGCCCAGTACGCCGCGAACGCGCTCGGGCTTGTGCCCGCCATGGTGCTGCTGGTGGATTATGTGGCGCGCGGGCTGGGCCGGGGTGCGGAGACCGGTGCCGGGTACTGGGTCTTGTACGGTGTCGCGGCCATCGCGGGACCTGTCCTGAGCGGCAATGTGGCCGATCGCATCGGCTTTGGCGCGGCTTATCGCATCGCGTTGCTGTTGCAGGCGATTGCCGTAGCCACGCTTGCCTTGTCCGGCAACCCGATTCTCATTGGCGTCGCCACCGTGGCCCTGGGCATTTTCACGCCCGGCATCGTGCCGCTGGTGCTCGGGCGTATCCAGGAAATGGTGCCGCACGACCATCTTGAGCAGCGCGCAGCGTGGAGCCGCGCCACCACGGCCTTTGCCTTGTTCCAGGCCCTCGCCGGCTACGGCTACTCCTACCTGTTCACGCTTTCGCACAACAACTATGCGCTGATCTTCCTGTGCGGCGCGGTGGCGCTGGCCCTGGCGCTGACCGCCGACATCCTCACGGGGCGCAAGCCGCAGCCAGTTGCCGCGTCCTGATGAAAACAGGAAGGCGTCCTAGAATGGACGGGCGCCACGCACGCCACAGACAAACGCCACAGACAAGTGCCAGGAAACAGCAAGGAGTCGTTCCCATGAGTCAAAGCCGGTTATTCCAACCCTTATCCATTGGCAATCTGCGGTTGGAAAACCGCATCGTGATTGCGCCAATGTGCCAGTACTCCGCCGAGGAGGGCTCGGCCGGCGACTGGCACATGATTCATCTCGGCCAGCTTGCGCTGTCCGGCGCCGGAATGATGATCATCGAGGCATCTGCCGTGTCGCCGGAAGGGCGCATCACGCCGGGGGATCTTGGCCTCTATTCGGATGCGAATGAGGCGGCCCTTGGCAAAGTGATCGGCGCAGCCAGGGCACACGCGCCGATTGCGCTTGCGATACAGCTTGCCCATGCGGGGCGCAAGGCATCCAGCCATGCCCCCTGGGACGGCGGCAGCCAGATACGGCCCGAACAGCCGCTGGGCTGGAAGACGGTGGCGCCATCCGCTGTGCCGCACGCGGAGGGCGAGGATGCGCCGCTGGCCCTGGATCGCGCAGGCATGGACAAGGTGCGCGACGATTTCGTCGCCGCCGCCGTTCGCGCGGCGCGTCTCGGGCTCGACGGCATCGAACTGCATTTCGCGCATGGCTACCTGCTGCATCAGTTTCTGTCGCCGCTGGCTAACAAGCGCGAGGACGAGTATGGCGGCAGCCTGGAGAACCGCATGCGTTTCCCCATCGAGGTGTTCGACGCGGTGCGTGCGGCATTTCCCGCCGACAAGCCGGTGTGGGCGCGCATCTCGGCCACCGACTGGGTGCCTGGCGGATGGGATATCGAAGGCACGGTGGCGCTGTCGAAGGCGCTCAAGGCGCGTGGCTGCGCGGCGATCCACGTGACTACCGGCGGCGTCTCGCCGGCGCAGGCCATCAAGCTGGGGCCCGGCTACCAGGTGCCCTATGCGCAGCGGGTCAAGGCTGAGGTCGGCTTGCCGACCATCGCGGTGGGGCTCATCACCGAGCCCGAGCAGGCCGAAGCCATCATCGCCAACGGGGAAGCGGATGCGGTTTCGCTGGCGCGCGCCATGCTCTACGATCCGCGCTGGCCGTGGCACGCCGCGGCCAGGCTTGGCGCGCAGGTCCATGCGCCGAAGCAGTACTGGCGTTCGCAGCCGCGCGAGTACAAGGATCTGTTTTTCGATGCCAGCTTCGGGCAACGCTAGTCACGGTGTCAGCGAAAAATCAACGAAAAACGGCCCGCCGGAAGGGGCGGGCCGTCATCACCTGTTCGCGTCAGTCAGCCTGGATGCCGAACTCCTTGACGATCTTTGCATAGCGCGTCGAATCGGACGCGATCAGCTTGCCCAGCGTGCCGGGTTCGCCGCCAACGGGCGTAACCGCGATGGTGGCCATGCGCGCGACCACGTCGGGCATCTTCAGGATGTCGTTGACGTGCGCGTTCAGCGTCTTCACCAGTTCCGGCGAAAGCCCCTTCGGCGCCAGCAGCGCCTGCCAGGCGCCGACGTCCACATCCTTGTAGCCCAGTTCGAGCAGCGTCGGCACGTTCGGTGCGAACGGCGAGCGCTTCAGGTCGGCCACGGCCAGCGGCACGATGCTGCCGGCCGTAATGTACTGGCCCACCGCGCCGAGCGTGGAGTAGGTCATCGGCACCTGGCCGCCCAGCACGTCGACCACCGCCGGCGCCGTGCCGCGATACGGCACCTGCGAGATCTTCACGCCAGCCGCCTTGTTGAACAGTTCGCCAAGAATGTGCATGGGCGAACCGTTGCCCGGGCTGGCGTAGGTTTGCAGGCTGCCGGATTTGG
Source organism: Cupriavidus sp. 05L310 (assembly GCF_056398185.1). Lineage (NCBI taxonomy): Bacteria > Pseudomonadati > Pseudomonadota > Betaproteobacteria > Burkholderiales > Burkholderiaceae > Cupriavidus > Cupriavidus sp. 05L310. The sequence continues at coordinate 73,250 of NZ_JBFTOX010000041.1, read as the reverse complement.
CGCGTGCGACCAGATCGGGCAGCTTGGTGATCCCGGAGTTCTTGTTGACGACCACGAAGAGCGACTGGATGCCGATCTGCGCAATGGGCGTGAAATCGTTGCGCACGTCGTAGGCGGCCCCGGTGCCGCTCTTGAGCACCAGCGGCGCGATGGCGACCGTGTTGGGCGCGACCAGCAAGGTATAGCCATCGGGCGCGGCCTTGGCGACGTAGGCGCTGCCGATCGTGCCAGCCGCGCCGGTGCGGTTTTCGACCACGACGGACTGGTGCAGGCGCGCTGAGAGCTTTTCCGCGAGCAGGCGAGCCAGCACGTCGGTATCGCCGCCGGCGGGGTAGGCCACGACCAGCGTAACGGGTTTGTTGGGATAGGCCTGCGCGCAGGCGGTGGCTGCCGCCATCACGGCGGCCGTGGCTGCGAGGGCAGCAAACAGGTTGCGGGTTGCAAACTTCATGATGAGACGCCTCTAGGTAGACTTCGCGCCGGATGGGACGATTCGTACCATCCGGCTTGCGCCGCATGGCGGCGCGCGGGCTTTAGAACGTGTGCTTGATGCCGATCATCGTGCCCAGCTGGTTGCCGCCGGGCTTGGGGTTGGAGCCCGTCTGGGCGCCGCTGACCGACTGGGCGAGCTGGCCGCCGTTGTCGATGAAGCCGGCCGTGGCATACACGGAGGTGCGCTTGGAGAAGGCGTAGGTACCACGCAGCGCGTACAGCATCGCTTTGTTGTCGCTGTTGTGAAACTTGAGGTAGTAGACCTGGCCGGCCAGCGTGAACGCGGGCGTGATGTCATACGCCAGGCCGGCGTACCAGAGGTCGCTGCGCGGCGTCGGGCTGCCATCGTTGTCGCGGCGGATCACGCCCAGGCCCATCTTGGTCTTGGACAGCAGCACATAGCCGTTGAGCGAGAGCCGGTCGTCCGACTGGTTGCTCCTGGACAGGCCGCCGAATGCTCCGGGTCCGCCGCGCAGCGAGTCATAGGCCGCTGCCACGCCCCACCACTTGTTGTCGTATTGGAGCAATGCCGACCATTCGCGGCAAGCCTTTGAGTCGGCCGGGTTTTCGCCTGCGCAATTGGTGCCGGCCGGGCTCGGGCCCGCATTCACCGTATCGCGGCCAAAGCTGTAGGTGGCGCCCAGCGTGAAACCGCCAAACGTGCCCTTGTAGGAAACGGCGTTGTCGGCGCGCGCGTTCGGCAGATAGCTGTCGAGGGAGCCCGAGCCGTACACGTTGGGGCCGAGGATGTCCGGGTCCAATGTGGCCCAGAACAGCATGGTGTACTGGCGGCCCAGGGCCACCTGGCCCCAGGGGCCGGAGAGGCCCACCAAGGCTTGCCTGCCGAACAGCCGGCCGCCCTGGTTGGATGTGCCGGAGTCAGGCGCGAAACCGGATTCGAGCACGAACAGGCTCTTGAGGCCGCCGCCCAGGTCCTCCGTGCCGCGGATGCCCCAACGTGACGGCACCGTCCCGGTCAGGGTGTTCATGCGGAACACGTTGTCCTTTGCCGCGCCAATATTGTTCACGTACTCGACGCCGGTATCGACCACGCCGTACAGCGTCACCGTCGATTGGGCCGAGGCCAGCAGGGGTACCGTGGCTGCAAGCGCAGCCAGCGCAATCCGTCCAAGTTTCATTGATCGATTCCTCTTCCTTGTCCACCGTATTGTTTCGTTGGCGTCGCCATGCTTCGCCAGACCATTACCCGGTCCGGATGGGTGCATCTCTGGTTGTGCACGTTCCGGCTTTTTGTTTTATATGTGAAACATCAGATTACATAAGAAACAACGAGCAAAATATAGCCGTTCGTTTCCGGAAAAACATGGGCGGGAAATCCCTAGTGATGTGGAGACGCGACGAGATAGCGCCGCATAAGCGGCATCCGCGGCACAGCGGTGCACAAGAACGGTGCGATGGTTCGGTAGGGCAAGACTCCGCCGCGCGCCACGAACCGCACGGCCGCTGGGACCGGCGATAGCCGGCGTGCCGGGGCATGTCCGCCTGCACCAAAACGTGACAGCGCCTCGGTTTACGGAAGTTTTTTTGCGAGGGGTTAACCCTGATCAATTTCCGGCAGCAGGCGGTCTATATTTCCTAGGTTTTATTCGCAAACTACGGTTTCATATATGGAACAAAATGACCCATCCCAGGCAATCCAGCCTGCGGCAGCGCTGCTGCGGGCGCTCGACACCGGCTTTACGGAGCGGCGAGTGGCTACCGGCAGCGACGGCGCGCAAATCGCTTACCGTCGCGGCGGAAGCCACGGGCCGGTCGTGGTGCTGTTGCATGGCATCAGTTCCGGCGCGGCTTCCTGGTTGCCATGCGCGAGCCTGCTGGCGGCCGATGCCCGTGTGATTGCGTGGGATGCACCCGGTTATGGCAATTCGCAAGCGTTGCAAACCGCTGCGCCCACGGCAGCCGACTACGCCCGGAGCCTGGCGGGGCTGCTGCGCGCACTGGACGTGCGGCCCGATGTGATCGTCGGCCATTCGCTCGGCGCGTTGATGGCGGCCGCCTACGTGGCGCAAGCCGGCCCGGCGCAGCTTCCCGGACAACTGCTGCTGCTCAGCCCGGCCCAGGGCTACGGCGGCCCCGGCAAGGCTGAAAAGGCAAAAGAGGTGGCCCGCCAGCGGCTCGACGCACTTGCGGCAGTCGGGGTGGAGGGCCTGGCCGAGCGTGGTCCGGGCCGCCTGCTGAGCGCCGCGGCCGACGCCGATGCGCAGGCCTGGGTGCGCTGGAATATGCGCCGCCTGGACCCGGACGGCTACCGGCAAGCCGTGGCGATGCTGTGCGGAGACGATATCGGCGACTACCTTGCGCGCCGGGACCCGGGCGTCAGTGCGCGGGTCGGCTGTGGTGCACTGGATATCGTGACGCCGCCGCCAGGATGCGCGGCGCTGGCGGAAAGCTTCGCCCTGCCGTTCGAACTGGTGCCCGATGCCGGTCATGCCTGCTATGTGGAGCAGGCAGGCTCTGTCGCCCGCTGGATTCGCAGCGCGCTCGCCTGACACGTCCACCGGGCGCGGAAACGGCTGCGCGCAGCCGCGCCGCGCCCTTCCGCACCGTTTTTCCCAGCCCGCTTCCGGCGTGCTTCCGGCCGGTCCCCGGCCCCGTGCCCAGTCCCAAGTGGCATCGGCTTATCTCCAGGGTAAACCCCACTCTATTTTTAAAGTTTCGTTGCCTATAGTGGTGTCTGTGTTCAATATTTAAATCAGCGTTTTATAGGTGGAACAAAACGCTAGATCAGCGGACTGGCAACAAGGTCAAAGGAGCAGCGCAATGGAGAACCTCGCATACAACCCGAACCTGGCGCCCTGGGAGCGTCCGGCGCCGAACAATGTCGCCGGCAAGGGCCACATCGAGCAGCCCGGCAAGGTGGCCAATATCGTGTGGCAGACCCGCGCCGCCGCCCCCACCGCTTATGAAGACGCGCTCGGCGATGCCTTGGAGGCCGCATTCGAGGGCGGTGCCAGGAGCCCGGCGGACATCGTGCGAGCGTTCAACGACGCTGGCCTGCTGGGCGCGGATGGCCTGGCCTGGACCGAAGAGCGCTTCCTCGCCGAAATGCGCCGTCTGGGCGCCTGAGAGGCTGAAGCCAAGAGGCAGTTCAAGAACATCAACGCGATTGCGTCATGACGGGCGGCGAAACAAGGCATGCCCTTCCGAGATAGCGATCCGATCCGGTACCCGCAAGAGAGCAAACAATGGAATCGAACAAGCAAGCGCGTGCTGAGGCGCGCCTGAACGCCGGCCTGCATAACTACTGGTATCCGGTATCGGCCGCGTGGGCGGTCACGCATGCACCGATCGGCATTACGCGCCTGGGCCAGGACATCGTGCTGTGGCGCGACGGCGCCGGCCAAGTGCACGCGCTGGAAGACCGCTGCCCGCACCGCGGCGCGCGCCTGTCGATGGGCTGGAACCTCGGCGACCGCGTGGCCTGCTGGTACCACGGCGTGGAAGTCGGCGGCGACGGCCAGGTCAAGAGCGTGCCGGCCGTGGACAACTGCCCGCTCGAAGGCAAGACCTGCGTGCGCAGCTACCCCGTGCGGGAAAAGGCCGGCGCCATCTTCCTGTGGTTCGGCGAGCGCGCTCCGGTGGAAGGCGAGGGCGGTGCCGATGCGCTGCGCCTGCCGGAAGAACTGGAGAGCGACGAGCACAGCAACTTCCTGTGCGTGGCGCACTGGGACTGCAACTACCGCTACGCCATCGACAACGTCATGGACCCGATGCACGGCGCCTACCTGCATGCGGTGTCGCACTCGATGGCCTCGGGTGAAAAGCAGGCCGTGATGGCCGTGCGCGAAACCGATACCGGCCTGGTATTCGAGAAGACCGGCCAGCGCGGCGTGAACTTCGACTGGGTGGAATTCGGCGAGACCGGCACCCTGTGGCTGCGCCTGGCGATTCCCTACCGCGCCAAGGTGGGCCCCGGCGGCCCGTTCGGCATCGTCGGCATCGCCACGCCGGTCGACGAGGAGCACTGCATGGTGTTCTTCTGGCGTACCCGCCACGTGCAGGGCTGGGAGCGCGATGTCTGGCGCTTCCTGTACCGCAACCGCCTGGAAGGCTTGCACTGGGACGTGCTGGAGCAGGACCGCGTGGTGCTGGAGATGATGGCGCCGAACGCGCGCGAACATGAAACGCTGTACCAGCATGATGTGGGCATCACGCGCGTGCGCCGCCTGCTGCGCCGCCGTGCCGACCAGGAAGTCGCCGACGAGCCGGTCGCCATGCTGAAGCCCGTGGGCGGGGTGGCGAGCCATGCCTGAGATCGACCGCAACAAGCTGCTGGCCGGCCGCCGCGTGCTGGTGACCGGCGCGGCGCGCGGGCTGGGCCTGGCCTTTGCCACCGCGATCGCCGAAGCCGGCGCCGCCGTCGCGATGGCCGACATCCTCGCCGATCGCTTGCACGAGGAAGCCGCCGCGTTGCAGGCCCGTGGCCTGACGGCGCTGCCGCTCGCGCTTGACCTCGGCAACCCCGAATCGGTGACGGCCTGCGCCGCCGCCGCCGTGGCCGGGCTTGGCGGCCTGGACGGGCTCGTCAACAACGCCGCGGTCACCGACTCCGGCGGCCGCGACGCCAGTGCCATCGACATCGCCACCTGGGACCGCGTGATGAACATCAACGTGCGCGGCACCTGGTTGATGACCACGGCCTGCCTGCCGGCACTGCGCGCCTCGCGCCGCGGCGCCATCGTCAACCTCGCGTCGGACACGCCGCTGTGGGGCGCGCCCAACCTGCTGGCTTACGTGGCCAGCAAGAGCGCCATCATCGGCATGACCCGTTCGCTGGCGCGCGAGCTGGGCGACGACCAGGTCACTGTCAATGCCATCGCACCGGGGCTGACCATGGCGGAGGCGACGGAATACGTGCCCCAGAAGAGGCGCGACCTGTATCGCGAGCAACGCGCGATTTCCCGCGAGCAGCTACCCGAGGATGTTTCCGGGGCCGTGCTGTTCGCACTATCCGATCTGTCCCGCTTCGTGACGGGCCAGACGCTGGCCGTCAACGGCGGCTTCGTCATGCACTGAGTCAACAAGGAATCCAAATGAGCGATCTTTCCCAACAAGACAACATCAAGCGTTCCTGGGAGCAGCCGTCCGGCGCTTCCTTCGACCAGTGGATGGAGACCCGCGTCGCGCGCTTCTCCACCCGCCGCTACGACTGGGACGCTCTCAAGTTCCAGGCTGACTACGATCCCAAGTACCGCCGTGCGCAGATGCGTTACCTCGGCACCGGCGGCACCGGCGTGGCCACCGACACCAATACCGTGCCGTCCGAGAATTTCACCTTCTCGACCATGATCATCCCGGCCGGCCACGAAGGCCCGTCGCACCTGCACACGGATGTGGAAGAAGTCTTCTTCGTCATGCGCGGCAAGATCAAGCTGATCCTGGAAAAGGACGGCGAGCGTTACGAAACCATCCTGACCGACCGCGACCTGGTCTCGGTGCCCCCCGGCGTGTACCGCGAGGAAATCAACATCGGCGAGGAAGACGCGCTGATGTGCGTGATGCTCGGCGCCAAGAAGCCGATCACGCCGACGTACCCGCCCGAGCATCCGCTCACCAAGGTCAAGCGCTGAAAGGCGAAAAACCGGCGCGCCAAAGCAACCGCGGCCGTGCGCCGGACCCAGTGGAACACGAACCTCTCATGACTCAAGAACGCCTTCCGGAAGACAGCCAGGACAAGTACATCGTGCCCGGACTGGAACGCGGCCTGCGCCTGCTGGCCGAGTTCAGCCGCCGCGACCGTACCTTGTCGGCGGCCGACCTGGCGCGCCGGCTCAAGGTGCCCCGCTCCACGGTGTTCCGGCTGCTGGCCACGCTGGAGATGATGGGTTTTGTCGAACGCACCGACGGCGGCCGCGACTACCGCCTCGGCATGGCGGTGCTGCGCCTGGGCTTCGAGTACCTGGCTTCGCTGGAACTCACCGAGTTGGGACGCCCGCTGCTGGATCGCCTGCGCGACGACATCCGTTACCCGTGCAACCTGGTGGTGCGCGACGGCCGCTCGATTGTCTACGTGGCCAAGTCGGTGGCGCCCACGCCGTTCAGCAGTTCCGTCACCGTGGGGACTCGCCTGCCGGCGCACGCCACCGTGCTCGGACGCGTGCTGCTCGAAGACCTGACGCTGGCTGAGCTGCGCCAGCTCTATCCGGAGCCGCGCCTGGAAGCGTTCTCGCCCAGCACGCCGGCCACGGTCGAGGAACTGTTCGAGATGGTGCAGCGCGACCGCGAGCGTGGCGTGGTGCTGCAGGAAGCGTTCTTCGAGGCCAGCATCTCGACCATCGCGGCACCGGTGCGGGATCGTACCTGCAAGGTGGTGGCGGCGCTGGGCGTGACCATCCCGGCCTCGCGCATCGATCCGGAGCAACTGGACATGATGGAAGACAAAGTCAGAGACACCGCGGGCGAGCTGTCCCGCCTGCTGGACTACCGGCCGCGTGAGCACGGCAAGGTGGTCAACCTGTATCGGGAGTGAGGACGATGTCCATGATTGAACTCGACGGCAAGGTTGCCGTCGTCACGGGTGGATCCTCGGGCATCGGCCTGGCCACCGTCGAACAACTGCTGGAAGCGCGCGCCGCCGTGGCGCTGTGCGGTCGCAACGAAGCGCGGCTGCGCGAAGCGGAAAGCCAACTGCGCGCACGCTTCCCCGATGCCCGCCTGTACGCCGCCGCCTGCGACGTGCTGGATCCCGCGCAGGTAGCCGCCTTTGCCGCCGCCAGCGAGGCCGCGCTCGGCCCGGCCGACATGCTGGTCAATAACGCAGGGCAAGGCCGCGTTTCCACGTTCGCGAACACCGAGGACGCTGCATGGCTCGAAGAGCTGCAACTCAAGTTCTTCTCGGTGATCCATGCCACGCGCGCGTTCCTTGCCCAGCTGGAGCGCTCGGACAGCGCGGCCATCGTCTGCGTGAACTCGCTGCTGGCCGTGCAGCCGGAGCTGCATATGGTGGCGACGTCCGCGGCGCGTGCCGGCGTGCATAACCTGGTGCGCTCGCTGGCAACCGAATTCGCCCCCAAGGGCATCCGCGTCAACGGCATCCTGCTCGGCCTGGTCGAGTCGGGCCAGTGGCGCCGGCGCTTCGAAGCGCGCCCGGAATCCGAGCGCGATCTCGACTGGGCCGCGTGGACCGCGCGCCTGGCGCAGCAAAAGCATATTCAACTTGGCCGTCTTGGCCTGCCGCAGGAAGCTGCGCGCGCGATCCTGTTCCTTGCCTCGCCGTTGTCTTCGTACACCACGGGCAGCCACATCGATATTTCCGGAGGACTTTCCCGTCATGCGTAACGAACAGCAACAAGTCACGGTGGGCTACGCCATCGCCGCCTTCCTCGAACAATGCGGCGTCAAGGCTGCGTTCGGCGTCATCTCGATCCACAACATGCCCATCCTCGACGCGATGGGCGAGCGCGGCAAGATCCGCTTCGTCCCCGCGCGCGGCGAAGCGGGCGGCACCAATATGGCCGACGCCTGTGCCCGCACCACGGGTGGCCTGGGTGTGTGCCTGACCAGCACCGGCACCGCTGCCGGCAATGCTGCCGGCGCCATGGTGGAAGCGCTCACAGCCGGCACGCCGCTGCTGCACCTGACCGGCCAGATCGAAACGCCGTACTTGGACCAGAGCCTGGCTTACATCCACGAAGCACCGGACCAGCTCACCATGCTGAAGGCCATCTCGAAGGCCGCGTTCCGCATCCGCAGCGCGGATACCGCGCTCAGCACGATCAAGCTCGCCGTGCAGACCGCGCTGACCGCGCCGAGCGGTCCCGTCAGCGTGGAAATCCCCATCGACATCCAGGCCGCGCTGATCCCGATGCCGACCGACCTGCGCCCGCTGGCCGTGCCCACGCATGTGCCCTCGGCCCATGCGCTGGACGAACTGGCCGAGCGCCTGTCCCAGGCCAAGCGCCCGCTGCTGTGGCTGGGCGGCGGCGCGCGCCACGCCGGCGCGCAGGTCAAGCGCCTGCTGGCGCTGGGCTTCGGTGTGGTCACGAGCACGCAGGGTCGCGGCATCGTGGCGGAAGACGATCCGCGTTCGCTTGGCGCCTTCAACCTGCACAAGCCGGTGGAACAGTTCTATCAAAGCTGCGACGCCATGCTGGTGGTGGGCTCGCGCCTGCGCGGCAATGAAACGCTGAAGTACGAACTGAAGCTGCCGCGCCCGCTGTTCCGCGTGGACGCCGATGCCTCCGCCGAAGGCCGCTGCTACCAGAGCGACTACTTCGCCAGCGGCGATGCGGCGCTGGCGCTCGACGGACTGGCCGACCGCCTGGAAGGCAAGCTGAAGGTCGATCCGAATTTCGCCGCCGACCTGCGCGCTGCGCATGAGGCCGCCATGAACGGCCTGATCGACGGCCTGGGCCCGTACTCGGCACTGGTGGAGGCGCTACAGGGCGCGGTAGGCCGCAACTTCAACTGGGTGCGCGACGTTACCGTCTCCAACAGCACCTGGGGCAACCGCCAGCTGCGCATCTTCGACTCCCGCGCCGGCGTGCATGCGCTGGGCGGCGGCATCGGCCAGGGCCTGGCGATGGGCATCGGCGCGGCAGTGGGCGCGGCGGTGACTTCATCGGGCAAGAAGACCTTCTGCCTGGCCGGCGACGGCGGCTTCATCCTGAACCTGGGCGAACTCGCCACCGCGGTGCAGGAACGCGCCGATGTGGTCTTCGTGCTGATGAACGACAAAGGCTACGGCGTGATCAAGAACATCCAGGACGCGCAGTACGGCGGCCGCCGCCACTACGTGGACCTGCATACGCCTGATTACGCGCAACTGTCGCAATCGCTGGCGCTGCGCCATCGCCGCGTCAGCAACCTGGCGGATGTCGGCGCCGCCCTGGACGAGGCGACCGCCGAACAAGGTCCGTTCCTGCTGGAGATCGACATGCTGTCCATCGGTACCTTCAAGACCGCATTCGCCGGCCCGCCGGTCAACAAGGAAGCCGACGCCGAGAAGACCGCGCGCGCGGCCGAACACAGCACCGTGACTGTCTGAGGGAGACGCAACATGCTGCACGTGTCGATGGTGGGGTGCGGAGCGATCGGGCTCGGCGTGCTCGAACTGCTCAAGAGCGATCCGGATGTCGTGTTCGACGTGGTGGTGGTGCCGGAAGCCCAGATGGACCAGGCCCGCCACGCCGTCTCCGCGCTGGCGCCGCGGGCGCGCGTCGCCACCAGCCTGAGCCAGGCCGACGGACGGCCCGACCTGCTGGTGGAATGCGCCGGTCACCATGCGCTGGAAGAGCACATCGTGCCGGCGCTGGAGCGCGGCATCGCCTGCATGGTGGTGTCGGTGGGCGCGCTGTCGGCGCCGGGCCTGGCGGAACGGCTGGAAGCGGCGGCACGGCGCGGCGGCACCCAGGTGCAGCTGCTGTCCGGCGCGATCGGCGCCATCGATGCGCTGGCGGCAGCGCGCGTGGGCGGCCTCGATGCGGTGGTCTATACCGGGCGCAAGCCGCCTGGCGCGTGGAAGGATACGCCGGCGGAAGCGCTGTTCGATCTCGATGCGCTGACCGAAGCCACGGTGATCTTCGAAGGCACCGCCCGCGAAGCGGCGCGCCTCTATCCCAAGAACGCCAATGTGGCCGCCACGCTGTCGATGGCCGGGCTCGGGCTGGATCACACGCAGGTGAGGCTGCTGGCCGATCCGGGCGTGGACGAGAACGTGCACCATGTGGAAGCGCGCGGCGCTTTCGGCGGTTTCGAGCTGACCATGCGCGGCAAGCCGCTGGCGGCCAATCCCAAGACCTCGGCGCTGACGGTGTTCAGCGTGGTGCGTGCGCTGGGCAACCGTGCCCACGCCATGTCGATTTAAGCAGCGCAGCAAGGCAATCATCATGAAGCAAGAGATTCTCCCCATCTGTATCGCAGGCCAGTGGCGCCTGGGCGGCGGCGAGCGCTACGCCACGCGCTACCCGGCCACCGGCGAAGTGGTCGCGGAACTGAACGCGGCCAGCCTGGACGACGTGGAAGAGGCCGTGCAGGGTGCGCATCGCGCGTTCCTCACCAGCGGCTGGGCCCAGCGCAAGCCGCACGAGCGCGCAGCCGTGCTGCATCGCGTGGCCGACCTGATCCGCGCGCGCGCCGAGCCCCTCGCCCAGCGCCAGCGCCTGGACAACGGCAAGCCCATCAGCGAGACGCGTGCGCTGGTCGCCAGCGCCGCGGGCACCTTCCAGTTCTTCGCCGCGGCTTGCGAGACGCTGGAGGAGACGCTCACGCCCGCGCGTGGTGACTTTCTCACCATGAGCGTGCATGAAGCCATGGGCGTGGTGGCGGCGATCACACCGTGGAACTCGCCCATCGCCAGCGAGGCGCAGAAGCTGGCGCCGGCGCTGGCAGCCGGCAACGCGGTGGTGATCAAGCCCGCCGAGATCACGCCGCTGATGGCGCTCGAACTGGCGGCCATCTGCGAAGAAGCCGGCGTGCCCAAGGGCCTCATCAGCGTGCTGCCCGGCAAGGGCTCGGTGATCGGCGACGCCATTACCAAGCACCCGCTGGTGCGCCGCGTGTCATTCACGGGCGGCACCACCACGGGACGCCATATCGCGCATATCGCCGCCGACAAGATGATGCCGGTGTCGCTGGAACTGGGCGGCAAGTCGCCGACGATGGTGTTCGAGGACGCGGACCTGGATCATGCCGTCAACGGTGTGCTGTACGGCATCTTCAGTTCCTCGGGCGAATCGTGCATCGCGGGCTCGCGCCTGTTCGTGGCACGTTCCTTGTATGAGCCTTTCATGGACCGCCTGGCCGAGGGCGCGGCGCGCCTGCGCGTGGGCGATCCGGCCGACGAGCGCACCCAGATGGGGCCGCTGATCAGCGACCGCCACCGCGACTCGATCGAATCGTATGTGGCGCTGGGCGTATCCGAAGGCGGCCAGTTGCGCACGGGTGGCATCCGCCCGGCGGTGGCGGGCTGCGAGAACGGCTACTTCTACACGCCCACCATCATCGAAGGGCTGGATAACAGCGCCCGCGTGTGCCAGGAGGAAATCTTCGGGCCGGTGCTGGTGGCGATGGCCTTCGACGACGAGGACGACCTGATCGCGCAGGCCAACGACAGCGTGTACGCGCTGGCGGCCGGTGTGTGGACGCGCGACTACAAGCGTGCATGGCGCTTTGCGCGCGCGGTGCAGGCGGGCAACGTGTGGATCAATACGTACAAGCAGTTCTCGATCTCGACGCCGTTTGGCGGCTGGCGCGACAGCGGCCTGGGCCGGGAGAAGGGGAGGCTGGGCATCCTGCAGTACATGGAGCAGAAGAGCGTGTACTGGGGCATGCATGAACAACCGCTGCCGTGGGCTAACTAAGTGAGCACGACGAAATTGGACGCTGCACAAGCGACACAGCAGGAGAGGGTAATGAACACGATTCTGGGCATCGACGAAATCGTCTACGGTGCCGACGACCTGGACGCCTGCCGGCGCTTCTTCGCCGACTGGGGCCTCACGCTGGTGCGCGAGGACGAGGGCGGGCTGGATTTCGAGACGCTGAACGGCTGCCGCGTGCTGGTGCGCCGCACCGACGACCCCGCGCTGCCGGTGGCGATGGAAGACGGCCCGACGCTGCGCGAAGTGGTGTGGGGCGTGGACACGCAGGCCGCGCTGGACAAGATCTCGGATGCCATTCGCGCCGAGCCAGGCTTTGTCAGCTCGGGAGAGCACGGTATGCAGGGCGAGCAAGGCGAGCGCGTGGGCTGCACCGATCCCAACGGCCTGGCCGTGCGCTTCCAGCTGACCCGCAAGCGCGACGTCGAGGTCGAATGCGCCACGATGAACACCTGGAACGACAAGCCGCGCCTGAACCAGCGCAGCCCGATCTACGAGCGTGCCACGCCGATCGAGGTGGGGCACGTGGTGTTCTTCGTCAAGGACGTGGCGGCGACCGAGCGCTTCTACACCGAGAAGCTGGGCTTCGTGCCGTCGGACCACTATCCCGGCCGTGGCGCCTTCCTGCGCTGCGCGCCGGACGGCGGCCACCACGACCTGTTCCTGCTGCAGTTGCCGCAGGCCAAGAGCGGCCTGAACCACGTGGCCTTCACCGTGCGCGATATCCATGAAGTATTCGGCGGCGGCCTGCATGTGTCGCGCAGCGGCTGGGACACGCAGCTCGGCCCGGGCCGGCATCCGATTTCCTCGGCTTACTTTTGGTACTTCAAGAATCCGGCCGGCGGCCTGATCGAGTACTACGCGGACGAGGACCAGCTGGACGCCGGATGGGAGCCGCGCGATTTCGAACCGGGTCCCACCATGTTCGCGGAATGGGCGGTGGAAGGCGGCCTGGACGGTAATACCCGCCGGCAGAAGAACGCGGGCGGCCCGCAGGGCAAGTTCCTGACCGAGAAGCGCTGAATACGGTGTGGCAGGCAGCGTAGCAATACAGGCAGCAAGGCGATACGAAGCAATACGAAGCGACACATAGCGATACAAAGCAACACAAGGAAGTGCCATGAGTACCAGCCAATCCCTTACCCTGCGCGTGCAGGCCATGCGCTTCGAAGCGCGCGGCATTGTCAGCGTGGAGTTGCGCGACCCGGAAGGGCGCGAGTTGCCGGCGTACGCGCCCGGCGCGCATATCGACCTGCATCTGGGCAATGGCCTGGTGCGCAGCTACTCGCTGTGCGGCGCGCCGGAAGTGCGCGACCGCTACGTGGTGGGGGTGTTGCTCGACCGCGCCAGCCGCGGCGGCTCGCGCTATGTGCACGAGCAACTGCGCGTGGGCAGCACGCTTGCCGTGGCGGTGCCCCGCAACCACTTCGCGCTGGAAGAGGGCGCGGCCCACACGGTGCTGGTGGCGGGCGGGATCGGTGTGACGCCCATCGTCTGCATGGCGCGGCGGCTGCATGAACTGGGGCGCTCCTTCACACTGCTCTACTGCGCGCGGTCTCGCGCGGAAGCGGCTTTCGCGGACGAGCTGGCCGCCTATGGCGACGCGGTGCGCATGCACTTCGACGACGAGGCGGGCAGCCCGCCGGACCTGTCCGCGCTGCTGGCGGGGCAAGCGGCCAGCACGCACTTCTACTGCTGCGGCCCCGGCCCGATGCTGAATGCCTTCGAAGCCGCCTGCGCCGGACACGGCTATGCCGAAGTGCATATCGAACGCTTTGCGGCAGACCCGTCGGTGGCGGCCGTGCAGGAAGGCGAGTACACCGTGGCGCTGGCAAGCACGGGCAGCGAGCTGAAAGTGCCGGCAGGCAAGTCCTTGCTGGATGCCTTGCTCGAAGCGGGCATCGCCGTCGAGCACAGCTGCAAGGAAGGCGTGTGCGGCTCGTGTGAAACGCGCGTGCTGGAAGGCATTCCAGAACACCGCGACGGCGTGCTCAGCAAGAGCGAACGCGAATCGAACCAGACCATGATGGTGTGCGTGTCGGGTTGCAAGGGCAAGCGCCTGGTGCTGGACCTCTGAGCGACCTCCAAGCGCTACCGCGCGCCGCATCGGATGCGGCGGCGGCGGTGGTGGCCAGCGCGGGGTAAATCCCGCGATGCGCCAGCGCGAGGCGGCTGCGTGCCTCGGATACTTTTGAAGAGAAACACCGTGTTGATCCAGAGACAAGAGGCCCCGTTCGCCGATGCGAACGCCGAGGGCGTGGCGACCCCATCCAGCAACATCGCGGCAGACGGCGGCGCGAATCGCGCGGCCGGCGCGCCGGCCACGGCCACGCGCGGCGAGATCATCGCGCGTATCGAGCGGCTGCCCAGCAACGGCATGCATGTCCGGGCCCGGTTGCTGATCGGCCTGGCCACGTTCTTCGACGGCTTTGATGTGATCGCGATTGCGGCCACGCTGCCGCTGCTGATCTCGATGTGGTCGCTCACGCCGGCCCAGGTCGGCTTCCTGATCGCGGCGCCGTCGGTGGGGCAACTGATTGGCGCGCTGCTGTTCCCCTATCTCGCCGAGCGCTTTGGCCGGCTGCATTCGATTGGCTGGAGCGCCGGCATCATCGGGCTGATGAGCATTGCCTGCGGCTTCGCGCCATCATTCGAAATCTTCGCCTTGCTGCGCATCGTGCAGGGCCTTGGGCTTGGCGGCGAATTGCCGGTGGCCGCCACCTATATCAACGAGGTCACGCGCGCGCACGGGCGCGGGCGCTTCGTGCTGCTGTACGAGGTGGTGTTCCCGATCGGCCTGCTGATCTCCAATGCCGTAGGCGCGTGGCTGGTGCCGAAGTTCGGCTGGACCGTCATGTACTTCATCGGCGGCGCCCCTGTCATTCTCTTCTTCATCCTGCGCCGGGCCATTCCGGAGTCGCCGCGCTGGCTGGCGGAGAAGGGCCGGTTGGAGGAAGCCGACCGCGCGCTGCAGGCCTTCGAGGCGCGCGCCAAGGGGCCGCTGGCGCCGCTGGGCGATGTGTCCGCCTACGATGCGATGACCCACAAGCACCCGCGCCGCAGCGTGAAGGACCTGCTGGGCAAGGCCTATATCGGGCGCACGCTGGCGGTGTGGATGCTGTGGGCCACCTGTGGCTTTATCCAGTATGGGTTATCGACCTGGCTGCCGACGATCTACAAGACCGTGTATCACGCGCCGCTGCAACTGGCGCTGAATCTCGCCGCCGGCGCATCAGTGCTGGGCGTGGTGGGCTCGCTGGTCTGCGCGATGATCGTCGACAAGGTGGGCCGCAAGCCGGTGATCAACGTCTCGTTTGTCCTGTGCGCGTTGTCGCTTGCGCTGGCCGGCGTGTTCCATGCGGAGTCGGTGTATGTGGTGGCAGGCCTGTGCGCGCTGGCCCTTGGCTTCCTGGCCAGCGGCTTTATCACGGCCTACGTGTACACGCCGGAACTGTATCCCACCAGCATTCGCGCGATGGGCTGCGGTTTCGGGGGCGCCTGGCTGAAACTGGCGGCGATCTTCGCGCCGACGCTGGTCGCCAATACGATCGGCACGGGCAACCTCAGCAGCGCGTTCTATGCGCTCGCGCTGGTGCCGTTCCTGGCCGCGCTGACGATTCACTTCCTTGGCATCGAAACCAAGGGCAAGGTCCTCGAGCAACTCGAGGCCTGAAGCGAGCGGTGCGAGGCCGCGGGCGCTCGGCACGCCAGCGAATGCGCGGCCTGGCTGCGGGAATACCTGAAGGGCTAGGGTCCGCGCACCGGTCTGGTGATTGAAGTGCTGGAGGATCGACGCCGGGCGTGTTATATCGGTCAGTCGCGGGATGGCGCGCCGGGGTCGGGGCGCGGGGCCCGCATCGGGCGGGGCCCGGCCCAAAGCCGGTACCATATAGCAACGCCAAAGCACTTCATTCGCAGAGATATCACCATGACAGACGCTGTCGAGCCAACCGATCTCCAGGACAAGTACATCGTGCCGGGACTTGAACGCGGCCTGCGCTTGCTGGGCGAGTTCAGCCGCAACGAGAAGACCTTGTCCGCGGCCGAACTGGCTCGCAGGCTCCAGGTCCCGCGCTCCACGGTGTTCCGCCTGCTGACCACGCTGGAGATGATGGGCTTTGTCGAGCGCACCGACGGCGGCCGCGAGTTCCGGCTCGGCATGGCGGTGCTGCGCCTCGGCTTCGATTATCTCGCTTCGCTGGAGCTGACCGAGCTGGGCCGCCCGCTGCTGGACCGGCTGCGCGACGAAATCAATTACCCCTGCAACCTCGTGGTGCGCGACGGCCGCTCCATTGTCTATGTGGCCAAGTCCGTGGCGCCCACGCCGTTCGCCAGTTCGGTCAATGTCGGCACCCGCCTGCCGGCGCACGCGACCGTGCTCGGCCGCGTGCTGCTTGAAGACCTGACATTGGAGGCGTTGCGCGAACTCTATCCCGAGCCGCAACTGGAAGTCTTCTCGGACAGCACACCCAAGACCGTGGAGGCCCTGTTCGACATGGTTCAGCGCGACCGCCAGCGCGGCTATGTGCTGCAGGAGGGTTTTTTCGAAACCAGCATCTCGACCATTGCCGCACCGGTGCGCGACCGCAGCGGCAAGGTGGTGGCGGCGCTTGGGGCTACCATCCCGGCTTCGCGGATCGATCCGGAGCGGCTGGATACCATGGTGGAGCAGGTGAGGGGGGCCGCGGCGGAGTTGTCGCGGTTGCTGGACTATCGGCCGCCGATGGGTGGCGTGGTGGCGAATTTCTAAGGTGCCGGGCGAGCGGCGCGAATTCCTGCAGGCCCATCCTGTCCCGCTGGTGGACGGGCGCGGCCAGGCAGGACGATCAGGGAACCCCGGGAAGCGAAATGGCTGAGAAGGTTGGCGGTTGGATTCTAGTGGGGAGCGAAGGCGGTTACCGCCGGCTTGCGCGATACGCAATCGAAGATGAGGGCTCGCTGAATATCCGCTTCGTCCGTGCCGGCACCGTTCAGGAAGGCGCGGGCGCCGATTCTGACCGGATCGGGCAGCCGAAAACCAGGAAGTTGTCGTATCACGCCACCGGGCAAGTCCACCTGGACCACCGGCCCGGCGAAAGCGTCTTCATGGAGCCCTTGAGCCGTATCACCGGCCTGAATCTCTTCGCGGTCTATCGTGTCCCGTCGGCAGGGCGGCTTGATGAGCATGATGAGGCCTTGGGCCCCTCGGACCTGGTGCTGGCTTGTCCTGAGCAGTCCGTCCCGACGCAGTTCCTCTTTGGGATAGGTCCTTGCACCGCGAGCGCTCCCGGCACTTGGGGGAGCATCAGATTGGAAGGCTTGTTTACGCTCAGCGTTGCAATGGCCCCAGAGGCGCCCGACTATCCTGAGCACCTGAAGATTTACTTCTCCATATTCCTGTGGAAGGGCTTGTTTGAGCAACTGCCAATCCAGGAAGATCAGGCCTGCGCGGAGTTCCACCGGAAACTGGATGCCTCGCAAGGATTGACCGTCTTTCCGGCCACGTCCGATACCGCGAAGGGCGGTGGCTGAGGCGGCGGCGCGCGTTGTTGCCGTGCTGGATATCTTCCACAGGAGGCCCTCCCGTCGCCATCCCTCTGGACCGAGGGCCTCTCTAGTGAGCCATTAGCCCTGCGTCAGCGTTTCCAGGCTATCGGCGCGGAGGCGGAGCAGGCGGCCACCTTGCCGGACCAGCTCCTGGTGGTAGTGACCTTGACTAGCTGTTCGTTGACCGGCTCGATCGGCCGTTGCCGGCGCTCGGCCAGGCTGTTGGCTACGCTGGCAAGCGCTGCCTTGCACGCCGCATCGGCCGAGCTGGATCGCACGATGAACTGCGAATAGCGATAGTTGACTATCAGGGTGAAGCCGTCTGGAACGTATTCAACCGTGTATTCGGTGTCCATGTCATACGTCGACATCTGTCGGCCAGCAGATGGCGCGGGCGTGGTCGTAGTGCATGCCGCCGATATCAGGCAGGCTACCGCTGCCAGCACCTTCTTGTATTGCACGGCATGATCTCCAAGGATTTCATTGCAGGAAGCGCGGCGCATCTTGGCTTGTGTACGAGTCTGGGGCTGGATGGTACCAAGGAATGACGGTGGAGGAATCCGGATGGCCATGGTCCCGGCGCCTTCCCGCAGTGGCCGCCGCCGCTTGGGCAATGGACGGAATCGGGGGAGTCGCAGAATCGGGCGCCCACCTGGGTTCGACGGCATCTTCAATGCAAGGTGTCGCGATGGCTTCGGCGGAAATTTTTTCACCCAAAGAAAAAAGGACTTGGGCTGTCGCCGCAAGTCCTTCATTCCTCACCGAATTTTGGTGGGTGGTACAGGGATTGAACCTGTGACCCCTGCCGTGTGAAGGCAGTGCTCTACCGCTGAGCTAACCACCCCTGCTGCTGCGTTGTTGCTGTGCTGCAGAGAAACAAGATTATGTCAGCACGCTTGTATCTTGTAAAGCCCTTTCTGGAGATTTCTGCAAAAAATCGCTTCTGGCTTTCCTGGCAGGCTCACGCGGCTTCAGCCGCGGGCGCATCTTCCTGCCACACCACCTTGCCGCCGCTCGCCTTGTCCAGTTGCTTGAGCACGGCCAGGTGCGCGGTGGTCTCTTCCTCGCTGGCCATCAGCACCGGCAGGTCCAGGCGCGAGAGGTCAGTGGATGCCACGGCGTCGCTCTGCGAGCCGCCGCCGTCAAGCATATCGATGACCAGCGAGTTCTGGCCGCGCGTCATCGCGAGGTAGACCTCGGCCAGCAGTTCCGCATCGAGCAGTGCGCCGTGCAGGGTGCGGTGCGAATTGCTGATGCCGAGGCGGTCGCACAGCGCATCGAGCGAATTGCGCTTGCCGGGGAACATCTGGCGCGCTTCGCGCAGGGTGTCGATCACATTGCCCGCGTGCTCGCGGAACGGGGGCAGCCCGACCAGCTTGAATTCCATGTCGAGGAAGCCAAGGTCGAAGGGCGCGTTGTGAATGATCAGTTCGGCGTCCTGGATGAAATCCCGGATCTCGTGTACCACTTCCGCGAACTTGGGCTTGTCGGCCAGGAATTCGACGGTGATGCCGTGCACCGCGATCGCGCCTTCGTCGATATCGCGTTCCGGGTTGACGTAGAAGTGCAGGTGCCTGCCCGTGAGGCGGCGGTTGAGCAGCTCCACGCAGCCGATTTCAATCAGGCGGTCGCCGGTGGCGGCGCTAAGGCCGGTGGTTTCGGTGTCGAGAACGATCTGTCGCATGGCGGGCATTCTAACCGGAGGGGCGGGGCAGGCGGCCGTCGGGGCCTGTCCTTAACCCTTGAGCGACTCCACGCCGCGGTTGGCGAGGGCGTCGGCGCGTTCGTTGCCCGGATGGCCGTTGTGGCCGCGCACCCAGTGCCAGGAGATATCGTGCTGCTGCGCGAGCTTGTCCATTTCCTGCCAGAGGTCGGCGTTTTTCACCGGTTTCTTGTCGGCGGTCTTCCAGCCGCGTGCCTTCCAGCCCGGCAACCATTCGCCGATGCCTTTCTGCACGTACTGGGAGTCGGTGTAGACCTTGATCCGGCACGGCCGCTTGAGCGCGCGCAGGGCTTCGATCACGGCGGTCATTTCCATGCGGTTGTTGGTGGTCAGGGGCTCGCCGCCGAACAGTTCTTTTTCGTTGCTGCCGGAGACCAGCACAGCGCCCCAGCCGCCGCGGCCAGGGTTGCCTTTGCAGGCGCCGTCAGAGTAGATGATGACGTCTTCGATTTCGTTGGGTTGCATTGCGTTGTCGCTAAGGTTGGCACGGCAATGGCGCGCGGTGCCGACCGGGGTGATTGGGTGTGCGCCGGTGGCGCTCAATGCTCGTCGCCGGGCGCCTTGCCGTGGGTGCCCGTGGGCGAGGCCACCGGCGCGGCGACGGGTGACAGTGCCGTCTTGGGACTCTTCCAGGCGGGGCCGACCAGGCGGATATTGCGCACGCGCTTGACCGCCGAAATCATATAGACTGAGCCGAAGATCGGCCACCAGCGGTCGCCGGCCTTTTCCATGAAGGCGGTGCGCTGCAGCCAGCGCTCTGTGTGGTAGGGCGGGCAATAGCAGCCAAACCGGCCGCGGATGATATCGAAACCCAGCAGTTTGAGCCAGTCCTTGATCCGCACGAAACCGATCGACTGGCTGTCGTTGGGCAGGAAAGGATCGGCGCCCAGCCGCTTGAGGCCCTGGCGCGCGCCCCACAGGCTCATGGGGTTGAAGCAGGTCACCACGACGCGGCCTTCGGGCATCAGCACGCGCGATACTTCGCGCAGCACCTCGTGGGGATCTTCCGAAAACTCCAGGATATGGGGCAGGGTGATCAGATCGATACTTTGCGTTTCGAACGGCAATTCGTCGAAGCGGCACAGCAGCTGGCGGGCGTCGGCCTGGGCGCGTGGGCCATGGGGGCCGCTGCCGGGAGCCAGCGCCAGTGCGGAGAACGGCATGCGGTTTTCGCGCAGCGTGTCAATGTGCGGCAGGCCAAGCTGCACCGCGTGGTAGCCGAAGATATCCACGACGGTCCGGTCGTACTGACCCTGCTCCCACTGGAGCATGTATTGCCCGGGAGGCGAGGCAAGCCAGTCTTCCCAATTTATAATCGGACGCTTGGACATAGGAGCACGCATGTTGAAGGTGGAGCCGATTCCCGCATTCCAGGATAACTATATCTGGGCTATCCACGACGGTCACTGCGCCGCCGTGGTGGACCCGGGCGAAGCCGCGCCGGTCGAGGCTTTCCTGGCACGCGCGGGGCTGGTGCTGGGCGCTATTGTAATCACCCATCACCATGGCGATCACCAGGGCGGGGTGGCCGAGCTGCTGGCGGCGCATCCGGTGGCGCCGGATGGCACGCCATTGCCCGTGATCGGGCCGGCCGGCGAACGCATCGGCGGGCGTACCGTGGCCGTGCGCGAAGGCGACACCGTGGAGGTGGCCCATCCCGCGCTGCAACTCAAGGTGCTCGACGTACCGGGTCACACCGCCGGTCACGTTGCCTACGTGGCGGATCTGCCCGGCGCCGGTCCGGCCGTGTTCTGCGGCGATACGCTGTTCGCCAGCGGATGCGGGCGGCTGTTCGAGGGTTCGCCGGCGCAGATGCTGGCCTCGCTGGACAAGCTGGCGGCGCTGCCCGGCGCCACCCGCGTGTTTTGCGCCCACGAGTACACGCGTAGCAATGTGCGCTTTGCGCGGGCGGTGGAGCCGGACAATGCCGCGCTGGCAGCCTGGGAGGCGCGTGTGGATGCATTGCGTGCCGCGGGCACGCCGACCGTACCGACCACGGTTGCGCAGGAGCGGGAGGTCAATCCCTTCCTGCGTTCGCGCGAACCTTCGGTACGCCTGGCGGTGGCCGCCCGTGCGGGTGGCCCGGCAGCCAACGACGCGGCGGCCTTCGGCGCGCTGCGTGGCTGGAAAGACAATTTCCGCTGATTCCTTATTGCCATATGCCGGCGTGGCGGACCCGCCAGCCGTTGACCCCGCAAGCCGGGAGGGCGATTTCCGTGTACCCGTTATGTTCCTGGCGGCGCTGCCCTGGCGCCGCCGCAGGGAAAATTTCATTGACGCGAAAGCCGCTTTTTCTTAGCATCAGGCAAATTTTTAGCGTCACGATTTGAGAACTTAATGAAAATTGGTCGATTACTGGCGGTGGTTGCGTGTGCCGCGCTGCTCGCAGCGTGTGCCGGCACGCCAACTCCGCCCGGCGCCGCCGATGGCGTCAGCACGACCGCCTCCGCTTCCAAACCTGCGTATTCGAAGCCCGATCCGCTCAATTCGATCAACAGCGCGGCCGTGATCAACCTGGACCGCGACAGCCTCGACTGGCTGCGCGGCCCGTCAAGCGACATCTGGGACCGTATCCGCCGCGGATTCGGCATGCCGGACCTGGAAGGCACGCTGGTTGACGATCGCACGCAGTGGTACGCGCAGCGGCCGGAATACATGGAACGGATGGTCGCGCGCTCGAGCCGCTACCTCTATCACATCGTCGAGGAACTGGAACGCCGCAAGATGCCCACGGAGCTGGCGTTGTTGCCCTTCGTGGAAAGCGCCTTCAACCCGCAGGCCGAGTCCACCGCCAAGGCGGCCGGCATGTGGCAGTTCATTCCGAGCACCGGCAAGAGCTACAACCTGAAGCAGAACATGTTCCGCGACGAGCGGCGCGATGTGCTGGCGTCGACCGACGCGGCGCTGGATTACCTGCAGCGGCTGTACGACATGTTCGGCGACTGGCAACTGGCGCTGGCGGCGTATAACTGGGGCGAGGGCGCGGTTTCCAGGGCCATCGCGCGCAATCAGGCGCGCGGGCTGCCGACGGACTACGCCAGCCTGAGCATGCCCAACGAAACGCGCTACTACGTGCCCAAGCTGCAGGCGGTCAAGAACATCATTGCCAACCCCCAGATGTACGGGGTGAAGCTGCCCGATATTCCCGACCACCCGTACTTCGTCACGGTGACCACATCGCGCGATATCGACGTCTCGCTGGCGGCCAAGCTCGCCAATATGCCGCTCGACGAGTTCAAGGCGCTGAACCCGTCCTTCAACCGGCCGGTGATCCTCGGCGCGGCGAATCCGCAGATCCTGCTGCCGTTCGATAACGCCGAGCGCTTCCAGTACAACCTCAATACCTACCGGGGCGGCCTGTCGAGCTGGACGGCGGTGACGGTGGACAACCGCGAGCGCATCGAGGCGCTCGCGGCGCGGCTGAATATCGACGCGGACACCATTCGCGAGATCAACCGCATTCCCAAGGGCATGCGGCTGAAGGCCGGCTCCACCGTGGTGGTGCCGCGCTCGGAGAGCCACGGCCAGGATATCAGCGCCACGCTGGCGGAAAGCGCCATGATGGCTGTCGAGCCGGATGTGCCGGACGCGCGCCGCGTGGTGGTGCGCGCGGGGCGGCGCGACACGGTGGTTTCGCTGGCGCATCGCTACGGCGTGTCGGCCGGGCAGGTGCAATCCTGGAACAAGCTTTCCGGCACCAAGCTGGTGGTGGGGCAGAGCCTGGTGTTGATGGTGCCCGCGCGTTCGGCGGCCCGTTTCGCCAGTGCCACCGACACGCCGCCCACTGCGTCCGCCCTGGCGCCGGTTCGCGGCGAGCCGGTGCAGGCAACCGCCAAGGGCCACGCGGCGGGCCGTCAGCGTGTGACGGTGGAGGCGGCCCCGCGCAAGGCTGCTGCCGGCGCCGGCAGGACGGCCAAAGCCGCTCCGGCGGTCCCGGCAGCCAAGGCCGGCGCCAAACCGTCCGCGAAGCCAGCCGGCAAGGCTGCCGCGGCGCCTGCCAAGACCAAGGCGCACGCGCGCTGACCGGGCTCGGGCCAACGGGTTCGAGCCAGCAAGTTTGAGCCAGATCAAGGGCGTGCCAATGGCACGCCCTTTTGCTTGGTGCGGTGCGTCAGCGGTAAGCGTTGCGTAAGCCGGCGTACCCAGACTGCAGGTACCGGTGGGCTGGCTTGGCTGCGGCAAGCCAGCCGCCATGCGCCTGGAATGGTGGCAAACTAACGGGCGACAGCAGACAGCATCAGGCGGTTCGCCCGGCCAAGACAATCTGCATATAGACAACCCGCATTCAAGCGGAGGAGACAAGCCATGACGGCTACCCGTGCCCTGCACGCACGCTCAGTGAGCGATCCCGAAGGTTTCTGGGCCGAACAGGCTCGCCGCATCGACTGGGAAACCCCGTTCGAGACCGTGCTGGACGATAGCCGTCCGCCATTTACCCGGTGGTTCGTTGGCGGGCGCACCAATCTCTGCCACAACGCCGTCGACCGTCACCTGGCGGCGCGCGCGGACCAGCCCGCGCTGATCTACGTGTCGACCGAAACCGGCCAGCATCGCACTTACAGCTACGCCGAACTGCATGACGAGGTCAACCGCATGGCCGCGATCCTGCAGCAGATGGGCGTGGCCAAGGGCGACCGCGTGCTGATCTATATGCCGATGATTCCCGAGGCCGCCTTTGCCATGCTGGCGTGCACGCGGATCGGCGCCATTCACTCGGTGGTGTTCGGCGGCTTCGCCTCGGTCAGCCTGGCCGCGCGCATCGACGACGCGCAGCCGCGTGTGATCGTCAGCGCGGACGCCGGCTCGCGCGCGGGCAAGGTGGTGCCCTACAAGCCGCTGCTCGACGAGGCGGTGACGCTGGCCGCGCACAAGCCCGAACGCGTGCTGCTGGTGGATCGCCAGCTCGCGCAGATGGCGCTCACGCCCGGCCGCGACGAAGACTACGCAGCCTGGCGCGAGCGCGTGGGCGCGGCGCGCGTGCCGTGCGTCTGGCTCGAATCGAGCGAGCCATCCTACGTGCTCTACACCTCGGGCACCACCGGAAAACCAAAAGGCGTACAGCGCGACACCGGCGGCTACGCGGTCGCGCTGGCTACCTCGATGGATTACATCTTCTGCGGCAAGGCTGGCGACACCATGTTCTCCAGCTCCGATATCGGCTGGGTGGTGGGGCACAGCTACATCGTGTACGGGCCGCTGCTGGCCGGCATGGCCACGCTGATGTACGAAGGCACGCCGGTGCGCCCGGACGGCGGCATCCTGTGGCAACTGGTGGAGCAGTACCGCGTGAACATCATGTTCAGCGCGCCCACCGCCATTCGCGTGCTGAAGAAGCAGGACCCGGCCTGGCTCACGCGCTACGACCTCTCCAGCCTGCGCCTGCTGTTCCTGGCCGGCGAGCCGCTCGACGAACCCACCGCCAGCTGGATCCAGCAGGGCATTGGCAAGCCGGTGGTGGACAACTACTGGCAGACCGAGACGGGCTGGCCGATCATTGCCATCCAGCGCGGTATCGATCCGTTGCCGGCCAAGCTGGGGTCGCCCGGCGTGCCGGTCTATGGCTACGACCTGAAGATCGTCGATGAAGCCACCGGCGCCGAATGCGCGCCGGGGCAGAAAGGCGTGGTCGCCATCGACGGGCCGTTGCCGCCGGGGTGCATGACCACGGTGTGGGGCGACGATGAACGCTTCGTCAAGACCTATTGGTCCGGCGTGCCGGGCCGCCGCTGCTATTCGACATTCGACTGGGGTGTGCAGGACGAGGACGGCTATATCTTTATCCTGGGCCGCACCGACGACGTGATCAATGTGGCGGGCCACAGGCTGGGCACGCGCGAGATCGAGGAGAGCATCTCGTCGCATCCGGCGGTGGCCGAGGTGGCGGTGGTGGGCGTGCACGATGCGCTGAAGGGGCAGGTGGCGATGGCGTTCGTGATCGCGCGCGACGCGGGCCGCATCGAAACCCAGGCCGACCGGCTGGCGCTGGAAGGCGACGTGATGAAGACCGTGGACCGGCAACTGGGCGCGGTGGCGCGCCCGGCGCGCGTGTTCTTCGTCAATGCGCTGCCCAAGACCCGCTCCGGCAAGCTGCTGCGCCGCGCCATGCAGGCGGTGGCGGAAGGCCGCAACCCCGGCGATCTCACCACGATCGAAGATCCCACCGCGCTGGCGCAACTCCAGGCGGCGATGCAAGGCTGACGGCTGTCCAGGCCGCCGCGCGCCGGAGGGCGAGCGGCGGCAGAGGCATGTTTAGGGCTTGAAACGCGGCGTATCCGCCGCTGCCGGGTTGGCTGAGCTGGCCTCCCGGGGCACGCGCTGCACCGCGTCAGAGATTGTGCTTGCACGACGGTCCGATGCGGACTAATATTTTAAGCATCAAATATTTAAGTATGATCTAGATGCGCTCCCGCGCATCGCATGTGCCGCGAGGGGCCGGGCCAGCCGGATCCGGGCCGGCGCGCAGGAGACGACAAGATGCGAGTGCTGTGTATCGGCGGAGGCCCCTCGGGCCTGTACTTCGGTTTGCTGATGAAGCTGCGGGATCCCTCCAACGAGGTCTACGTAGTGGAGCGCAACCGGCCCTACGACACGTTCGGCTGGGGCGTGGTGTTCTCCGACGCCACCATGGACAACCTCAAGCAGGCCGATCCGGTCAGCGCGCAGCAGATCAACGAGGCATTCAACCACTGGGACGATATCGACATCCATATCGGCGGGCGCACCATGCGTTCCGGCGGGCATGGCTTTATCGGCATCGGCCGCAAGCGTCTGCTCAATATCCTGCAGGCACGTTGCGAGGAGTTGGGCGTGCATCTGGTCTTCGAGACCGACGTCACGGATGACCAGGCGCTGGCGCAGCAATACCAGGCCGACATCGTGATCGCCGCCGACGGTATCAACAGCCGCGTGCGCGGCCGCTACGCCGAGACCTTCCAGCCCGATATCGATACCCGTCTGTGCCGCTTTGTCTGGCTTGGCACGCGCAAGCTGTTCGACGCCTTTACCTTCGCCTTCGAAAAAACCGAGCATGGCTGGTTCCAGGCCCATGCCTACCGTTTCGACGACAACACCTCCACCTTTATCGTCGAGGCGCCCGAGCCGGTCTGGCGCGCCGCCGGCATCGAGCAGATGAGCCAGGAGGAGGGCGTGGCCTTCTGCGAGCGCCTGTTTGCCCGCTACCTGGACGGTAACGCCCTGATCAGCAACGCCACTCACCTGCGCGGCTCGGCCAACTGGATCCGCTTTCCGCGTGTGATCTGCGGCACCTGGGTGCACTGGAACACGCTGGCCGACGGCCGCCGCGTGCCGGTGGTGCTGATGGGCGACGCCGCGCATACCGCGCATTTCTCGATCGGCTCCGGCACCAAGCTGGCGCTGGAAGATGCGATCGACCTCGCCAACAATATCCGCGATGCCGGGCCGGGCGGCGCCGACGTGCTGCCGCAGGCGCTGGAGCGTTACCAGGCCACCCGCAGCGTCGAGGTCCTCAAGATCCAGAATGCCGCGCGCAACTCCACCGAATGGTTCGAGAACGTCGAGCGCTATGCGGGCATGGCGCCGGAGCAGTTCGCCTATTCCCTGCTGACGCGCTCGCAGCGCATCTCGCACGAGAACCTGCGCGTGCGGGATTCCGGCTACGTCGAGGGCTTCGAGCGCTGGCTCGCGGCACAGGCGGCGGCCAACGTTGCCAATGCCGGCCAACCCGCCGATGCGCGCGCGGTGCCGCCGATGTTCACGCCGTTCCGTGTACGCGGCGTCACGCTGAAGAACCGCGTGGTGGTGTCGCCCATGGCCATGTATTCCTGCGAGGACGGCGTGCCCGGCGACTTCCACCTGACCCACCTGGGCGCGCGCGCGCTCGGTGGCGCCGGCATGGTGGTGGCGGAGATGACCTGTACTTCTCCGGATGCGCGCATCACCCCGGGATGCCCGGGTTTGTGGAACGACGCGCAGCGCGACGCCTGGCGCCGCATCGTCGATTTCGTGCACGCCAACAGCGATGCGCGCATCGCCATGCAGATTGGCCACGCCGGGCGCAAGGGTTCGACCCAGCTCGGCTGGGAAGCGATGGACTACCCGCTTGCCAGCGGCAACTGGCCGGTGATGTCGGCCTCGCCGCTGCCCTATATGCCGGGCGTGTCGCAAGTGCCGCGCGAGATGAGCCGCGCGGACATGGATCAGGTGCGGGACGATTTCGTGGCCGCCGCGCGGCGTGCCGCGCAGGCGGGTTTCGACTGGCTCGAGCTGCACTGCGCCCACGGCTACCTGCTCTCCAGCTTTATTTCGCCGCTGACCAACCAGCGCAGCGACGAATACGGCGGCTCGCTGGCCGCGCGGCTGCGCTACCCGCTCGAAGTCTTTGCGGCGGTACGGGCTGTGTGGCCCCACGAGCGCCCGATGTCGGTGCGGATTTCGGCGCACGACTGGGTCGAAGGCGGCATCACGCCGGACGATGCGATCGAGATCGCACGTGCCTTCAAGACTGCGGGCGCCGATATGATCGACTGTTCTTCGGGGCAGGTGAGTCCTGACCAGGCACCGGTGTACGGGCGCATGTACCAGACGCCGTTTGCCGACCGCATCCGCAACGAGGCCGGCATTGCCACCATCGCTGTCGGCGCGATCTTCGAAGCCGACCACGTCGACAGCATCATCGCCGCCGGCCGTGCCGACCTGTGCGCGATTGCCCGCCCGCACCTGGCGGACCCCGCCTGGACCATCCACGAGGCAGCGCGGCTGGGCCATCGCGACCTGGCATGGCCCAAGCAATACCAGGCCGGCAAGCGCCAGCTGGAAACCAACCTGGAGCGGGCCGCGCAACAGGCGCGGCAAGCCCGTCAGCCCGAGGATCACTGAGCATGAGCGCCTATCATTCCCTGCAGGGCCGGCACGCGCTGGTCACCGGTGGCGGACGCGGCATCGGCGCGGCCATTGCGCGCCGCCTGCTCGCGCAAGGCGCCAGCGTCACCTTGCTGGGGCGCGACGCGGCCACGCTGGCAGCGACAGCCGATGCGCTCGCCGAGGCGGTCGTCGCGCCCGCCATGCTCGGCACGGTGACGGCGGATATTTCGCAGGCCGACAGCGTGGCGGCGGCGTTCGCGGAAGCATCCGGCCGCGCGGGCCCGATCGACCTGCTGATCAACAATGCCGGGCAGGCGCGCAGCGCGAGCTTCGCCAGGACGGATCTCGCCCTGTGGCAATCCATGCTCGAGGTCAACCTGACCGGCACTTTCCTCTGCACGCAGGCAGCGCTGCCGGGCATGCTGGAACGCGGCTGGGGCCGCATCGTCAATGTGGCCAGCACGGCCGGGCTGGTTGGCTACGGCTATGTCAGCGCCTACTGCGCGGCCAAGCATGGCGTGATCGGACTGACCCGCTCGCTGGCGCTGGAAGTTGCGAGCAGCGGCGTGACCGTCAATGCGGTCTGCCCTGGCTATACCGAGACCGACATCGTGCGCGACGCGGTCGCCAATATCATGGGCAAGACCGGCCGCACCGAGGCGCAGGCCCGGGCCGAGTTGTCCAAGGGCAATCCGCAGGGCAGGCTGGTGCAGCCGGACGAGGTGGCTGACGCGGTCGCATGGCTGTGCCAGCCCACCGCCAGCGCGGTCACCGGGCAGGCCATCGCAGTGGCCGGCGGCGAGGTCATGGCGGGTTGATCCCGAACGAATTCGAGAAAACCAGAACAGGCAAGCGAGAAACGAGATGAGTGAAATAGCACTGGACATGCGCCACCACAAGCGCAGCTTTGCCGGCTACCAGCCGCAGCACTTCCTGTGGTCGGTCTCGGCCGACGGCAAGGTCGGCACCGTGACGCTGAACCGCCCCGAGCGCAAGAACCCGCTCACCTTCGATTCCTACGCCGAACTGCGCGATCTGTTCCGCGCGCTGTGCTACGCCACGGACATCAAGACCGTGGTGATCACCGGCGCCGGCGGCAACTTCTGCTCGGGCGGCGACGTCCACGAAATCATCGGCCCGCTCACCCGCATGACCATGCCCGAGCTGCTCGAGTTCACGCGCATGACCGGCGACCTGATCAAGGCCATGCGGGCTTGCCCGCAACCGGTCATCAGCGCCGTCGACGGCATCTGCGCGGGCGCCGGCGCGATGATGGCGCTGGCCTCGGATATGCGGCTGGGCACCGAGCAGGCGAAGACCGCCTTCCTGTTCGTGCGGGTAGGCCTGGCGGGCGCGGACATGGGCGCCTGCTCGCTGCTGCCGCGCGTGATCGGACAAGGCCGTGCCAGCGAGCTGCTGTACACCGGCCGGGCGATGACTGCGCAGGAAGGGCTGCAATGGGGCTTCTTCAACGCCTTGCACGCACCGGAGGCGGTACTCGCCGAAGCCCAGTCGCTGGCCGCGCAAATCGCCGCCGGGCCCACCTTCGCCCACGGCGTGACCAAGAAGCTGCTGCACCAGGAATGGAACATGGGCCTGGACGAAGCCATCGAGGCCGAGGCCGAGGCGCAGGCCATCTGCATGCAGACCAAGGACTTCCGCCGGGCCTACGACGCGTTCGTAGCCAAGACGCGGCCCGTGTTCGAAGGCGACTGAAAGGGTACAAACTTCATGTCCGACAAAAGCTATCTCGCCCTGCCGTTCTTCGGCGACGCGCACCGCGAACTGGAACAACGGCTCGACGCGTGGGCCACGGCCTCGCTCGCGGTCGATCACAGCGACACCGACGCCGCCTGCCGCGCGCTGGTGCGCCAGCTTGGCGAGGCCGGCTGGCTGCGCTACTGCGTGCCCGCTGCTTATGGCGGCGCGCTCGAAACGCTCGACTCGCGCTCGCTGTGCCTGCTGCGCGAGACGCTTGCCCGTCACGACGGCCTGGCCGATTTCGCCTTCGCCATGCAGGGCCTGGGCAGCGGCGCCATCACGCTGGCCGGCAGCGACGCCATGCGCGAGCGCTACCTGCCGCGCGTGGCGCGCGGCGAGGCGATCGCTGCGTTCGCCCTGTCCGAGCCCGACGCCGGGTCCGACGTGGCGGCAATGCAATGCCGCGCGGTACTGGACGGCGATCATTACGTGATCGATGGCGAGAAGACCTGGATCTCCAACGGCGGCATCGCCGACTTCTACTGCGTGTTCGCCCGCACCGGTGAAGCGCCGGGCGCGCGCGGCATCTCCGCCTTCGTGGTGGACGCGGACACGCCGGGCCTGACCATCGC
Source organism: Cupriavidus sp. 05L310 (assembly GCF_056398185.1). Taxonomy (NCBI): domain Bacteria; kingdom Pseudomonadati; phylum Pseudomonadota; class Betaproteobacteria; order Burkholderiales; family Burkholderiaceae; genus Cupriavidus; species Cupriavidus sp. 05L310. The sequence continues at coordinate 42,996 of NZ_JBFTOX010000041.1, read as the reverse complement.
CGAGCGGATCGATGTCATGGCGCCGCACCCGCTTGCCACGCTGCGTTTCGAGAACTGCCGGGTGCCGGTTGGCGCGCGGCTGGGCGAAGCAGGGCAGGGCTTCAAAGTGGCCATGATGACGCTGGATATCTTCCGCGCCTCGGTGGCGGCCGCCTCGCTGGGCTTCGGCCGCGCCGCGCTTGACGAAGCACTCGCGCGCGCCACCGCGCGGCCCATGTTCGGCGGCGTGCTGGCCGACCTGCAACTGACCCAGGCGGCAATCGGCGACATGGCCACCGCCATCGACTCGGCCGCGCTGCTGACCTACCGCGCCGCGTGGCTGCGCGATGTGGCGGGTGTGCGCACCACGCGCGAAGCGGCGATGGCCAAGATGGTGGCCACCGAGAACGCGCAGCAGGTCATCGACCGCGCCGTGCAGATGTTCGGTGGGCTCGGCGTCAAGGTGGGCACGCGCGTGGAGAGCCTGTACCGGGAGATCCGCTCGCTGCGGATCTACGAAGGCGCCACCGAAGTGCAGAAGCTGATCATCGCGCGCGAAACGCTGGCACAGCATCGCGCATAGCGTGATCGACGCGGCCGGACAGCCCTTACCAGCATCACCAGAATGAAGGAAGCGGAGACAACCATGGCGAGCACAGCCCACCTAGATACCTTTGCACGCGACCGCCTGCCGCCCCCGCAGCAGTGGCCGGAACTGCTGTTCAACGCGGACACGCAATATCCGGAGCGCATGAACTGCGCGCTGGAACTGGTCGAGCGCCATGTGCGCGAAGGGCGGGGCGAGCGCATCGCGATCCGCTACGAGCAGGACGGCGCCCATCGCACCGTCAGCTATGCCGAACTGGCAGCGCTCTCCAACCGCATCGCCCACGTGCTGACCGGCGATATGGAGCTGGTGCCGGGCAATCGCGTGCTGCTGCGCGGCCCCAACAACCTGATGATGGCAGCGTGCTGGCTGGCGGTGGTCAAGGCGGGGCTGATCGCGGTGCCGACCATGCCGTTGCTGCGCGCCAAGGAACTCAAGCAGGTGATCGACCGTGCCGCGGTCAGCGCGGCGTTGTGCGACGAGCGCCTGCGCGAAGAACTCGAAGCCAATCTGGATCCCGGCAACGAGCACTATTGCCCGAGCCTGGCGCAGGTGCGCTACTTCAACGGCAGCGGCGCAGACTCGGTGGAAGCCGCCATGGCCGGCAAGCCCGAGTCGTTCGACGCGTGCGATACCGCTAGCGACGACATCTGCCTGATCGCCTTCACCAGCGGGACTACCGGCCAGCCCAAGGGCACGGTGCATTTCCACCGCGATGTGATCGCCATGTGCGACCTGTTTCCGCGTCATGTGCTCAAGCCGGGGCCGGACGACATCTTCTGCGGCACCCCGCCGCTGGCCTTTACCTTCGGCCTGGGCGGCATCCTGTGCTTTCCGCTGCGGGTCGGGGCGTCCACCGTGCTGGCCGAGCGGCTCACGCCCGAGAGCCTGCTTGCGTTGATCCAGTCCTGGCGCGCGACGATCGTGTTCACCGCGCCGACCTTCTACCGGCAGATGGCGGCGCTGGCGCCGGGGTATGACATCTCCAGCTTGAAGAAGAGCGTCTCGGCCGGCGAGGCGCTGCCCGATGCGACGCGCCAGAGCTGGAAGGCGGCCACGGGCATCGAGATGACAGACGGGATCGGCGGCACCGAGATGATGCATATCTTCATTTCCAGCGCCGGCGCGCAAGTCCGGCCGGGCGCCATCGGCAAGGTGGTGCCGGGCTATGTCGCGCAGATTGTCGACGAGTCGATGCAACCGGTGCCGCCCGGCACGGTCGGCAAGCTGGCGGTGCGCGGTCCCACCGGCTGCCGCTATTTGGACGACCCGCGCCAGGCCAGCTATGTGAGGGACGGCTGGAACCTGCCGGGCGACACCTTCATGGCCGATGCCGACGGCTACTACTACTACCAGGCGCGTTCCGACGACATGATCGTCTCGGCCGGCTACAACATTGCCGGGCCGGAAGTGGAAAGCGCGCTGATGCGGCACGAAGCGGTGGCCGAATGCGGCGTCGTCGGCATGGCCGATCCCGAGCGCGGGCAGGTCGTCGCCGCCTACGTGGTGCTGCGCCCCGGCGTGGTGGCCGGCGAGGAGATGTGCGCCGTGCTGCAGGCCTACGTCAAGGCCGAGATCGCGCCGTACAAGTATCCGCGCCGGGTGATCTTCGTCGATGCGCTGCCGCGCACCGAGACCGGCAAGCTGCAGCGCTTCCGGTTGCGGCAGATGGCGGAGCAGGCCGGCGCGGCCGGAGGAGGGCGCCAGCCGTGAGCGAAGTGTTCACCAACACCGTGCGGGTGCGCTTCAAGGACTGCGACGCCGCCGGCATCGTGTTCTTCCCGCGCTACTTCGAGATGCTTAACGACCTGGTCGAGGACTGGTTTCGGGAGGCACTGGGCTGGTCCTTCGACGCCATGCATGGCGCGGCACAGGCCGGCGTGCCGACGGCGGAAGTGTCCTGCCGCTTCGTGGCGCCCAGCCGGCTGGGCGAGTTGCTGACGCGGGAGCTGCGTGTGACGCGGCTGGGGCGCACCAGTTTCTCCTTGCAGGTGCGCTTCGTCGGGCCTGCCGCGGACCTCCGCGTGGAGATCGCCCAGCGCCTGGTGTGCGTCGATACCGGCGAAATGATGCCGCGCGCGCTGCCGCCGGAGGTCCGCGCGGGCATGGAGCGCTTCCTGGCGCCAGGGCAAGAAGCCGCGGCGCGGTAAGCGCGCCACCTGACATCCCGCACCCATGCGCCCGTCCGGGGCGTGGTGCGAACCAACCAGATCCCAATCACTGATTACGGAAGACCGACCATGAAGATTCTCCAGCCACCAGACTGGGCCGCGCCGCGCGGCTACTCGAACGGCATCATGACCGAGATGCAGGTGGGCAGCCGCCTGCTCTTCGTCGGCGGCCAGATCGGCTGGAACGGCCAGTGCGAGTTCGAAACCGATGACTTCGCCGAGCAGGTCGGCCAGGCGCTGCGCAACATCGTGGCGGTGCTGGCCGCGGGTGGGGCGCGTCCCGATCACATCGTGCGCATGACCTGGTACGTGAAGGACAAGGTGGAATATGTCGCCGCCTACCGCGCCATCGGCGAGCACTACCGGGCCACCATCGGGCGTCACTTCCCGGCCATGACGGCGGTCGAGGTCGCCGATCTGGTGGAGGCCCGCGCCAAGGTGGAGATCGAGGTGACGGCGGTGGTGCCTGCCAGCGAATGAGCGGTGCCGGCCGGGCGTTCCGGCCTGCCGGCGGGCGCGCGCAGCGGCCCTGCCGCGTCCGCAAGTCCTTGATAACTTGAGAAAATGGGTGGCGCGGGGTATAATCCAAAAGTTTCGCTTTCAGAACCCCTCACCCTAGCGCCTACCGAATTCCACCTTCCGCCGCCCCCATTTCGCCTTGGCTCCGCTGCACTAATTTGTGTGGCGTATCGAGCACCAGGCGAACGGCCCCGGCGACAAGCATCGCGTCCATCACGCTGCCTGTCGCCCCGCCGGACAACGGGGCAAGAGGCGTTGAGCAGGTCGGTCACGGGGTGAATCCAGCAGGAGCCTACCCGTGTTACCGTCTTTTCCGTCCGCCATTCTCGCGCTTGCAGACGGCACGGTCTTTCGTGGCTATTCCATTGGCGCTTCCGGCCATACCATCGGCGAAGTGGTGTTCAACACCGCTCTGACCGGTTACCAGGAAATCCTCACCGACCCCAGCTATTCCCGGCAGATCGTCACGCTGACGTATCCGCATATCGGCAATGTCGGGGTCAATTCTGAGGATGTCGAAGCCACGAAAGTCCATGCCGCCGGCCTGATCATCAAGGATCTGCCGCTTCTGGCCTCCAACTTCCGCAAGGAACATTCCCTCGGCCATTACCTGAAGCAGGAAAAGGTGGTGGCGATCGCCGGCATCGATACCCGCAAGCTGACCCGTATCCTGCGCGAGAAGGGTGCCCAGAACGGCTGCATCCTGGCTGGCGAGGACAATGTGCAGAAGGCCATCGACCTGGCGCGCTCCTTCCCCGGCCTGGCCGGCATGGACCTGGCCAAGGTGGTTTCGGTCAAGGAACCGTACGAGTGGAGCCAGACCGAATGGGCGCTGGGTGCCGGCTACGGCAAGCTGGCGTCGCCGCGCTTCCACGTGGTGGCTTTTGACTACGGCGTCAAGTTCAACATCCTGCGCATGCTGGCGGAACGCGGCTGCAAGGTGACCGTGCTGCCGGCGCAAGCCAGCGCCGCCGACGCGCTGGCGCTCAACCCGGATGGCATCTTCCTGTCGAACGGCCCCGGCGACCCCGAGCCTTGCGACTACGCGATCCGCGCTACCCGCGAGTTCATCGAACGCGGCATCCCCACCTTCGGCATTTGCCTGGGGCACCAGATCATGGCGCTGGCAGTTGGCGCCAAGACGCTGAAGATGAAGTTCGGCCATCATGGCGCGAACCATCCGGTGAAGGACGTGGACGACGGCCGTGTGGTGATCACCTCGCAAAACCACGGTTTCGCGGTGGACGCCGATACCCTGCCTGCCAACGTGCGCACCACCCACGTGTCGCTGTTCGACGGTTCGTTGCAAGGTTTCGCGCTGACCGACAAGCCCGCCTTCTGCTTCCAGGGCCATCCGGAAGCCTCGCCGGGCCCGAACGACGTGGCTTACCTGTTCGACCGCTTCACCAAGATGATGGCGGACGCACGCCAGTAAGCGCGCAGCGAAGAAGTCAAGACGAGAAGATTAGTAGACAGGCAGACCGCAGGACGATCCCATGAACGCCTTCATGCATACCGCGCTGGGCATTACCGATTTCTGGACCTTTGTGCTCGGCACGATTTTTATCGTGCTGCTGCCGGGCCCGAATTCGATGTATGTGCTTTCCGTCGCCGCGCAGCGTGGCGTGCGCGAAGGCTACAAGGGCGCCTGCGGGGTGTTCCTGGGCGATGCCATCCTGATGGTGCTGTCGGCAGCGGGGGTGGCCTCGCTGCTGAAGGCCAGCCCGGGCCTGTTCTACGTGGTGAAGTACATCGGTGCCGCTTACCTCGGCTGGATCGGTTTCCAGATGCTGCGCGGTGCCGTGCGCGGCTGGTCCAGCCGCGGCAGCGATAGCGGGACGGCGGCACAGGGCGAGATGCCCGTGGACCGTGCCGTCAGCCCGTTCCGCAAGGCGCTGGTGGTGAGCCTGCTCAACCCCAAGGCCATCCTGTTCTTCATCTCCTTCTTCATCCAGTTCGTCGATCCGCAGTTCGGCTATCCGGCGCTGTCCTTTGTCGCGCTGGGGCTGGTGTGCCAGTTGTGCAGCTTCGCCTACCTGACCGCGATTATCTTCGTGGGCGCCAGGCTGGCCGAGGCGTTTCGCCGCCGACGACGCCTGTCGGCGGGCATGGCGAGCGGTGTGGGCGCCATGTTCATCGGCTTCGGCGCCAAGCTGGCGACGGCCACCCTGAACTGAATCGAATCCTGATATCCGGTGCGGTCCGCGCGAACGTGGGGACCGGCCAATAATGAGAGCGTGCAATGCCAAAGCGCACAGACATAAAGAGCATCCTGATCATCGGCGCCGGCCCCATCATCATCGGGCAGGCGTGCGAGTTCGACTATTCCGGCGCCCAGGCCTGCAAGGCGCTGCGCGAGGAAGGCTTCAAGGTCATCCTGGTCAACTCCAATCCGGCCACGATCATGACCGATCCCAACACGGCCGATGTGACCTACATCGAGCCGATTACCTGGGAAGTGGTCGAGCGCATCATTGAGAAAGAGCGTCCCGACGCGATCCTGCCGACCATGGGCGGCCAGACCGCGCTGAACTGCGCGCTGGACCTGCACCGCCATGGCGTGCTGGACAAGTACAAGGTCGAGCTGATCGGCGCGTCGCCGGAAGCCATCGACAAGGCCGAGGACCGCCAGAAGTTCAAGGAGGCGATGACCAAGATCGGCCTGGGTTCGGCCAAGTCCGGCATCGCCCACTCGATGGAAGAAGCACTGGCCGTGCAGACGCAGATCGCCAAGGAAACCGCGACCGGCGGCTACCCCATCGTGATCCGCCCGTCGTTCACGCTGGGCGGCTCCGGCGGCGGCATCGCTTACAACCGCGAGGAATTCGAGGAAATCTGCAAGCGCGGCCTGGATCTCTCGCCGACCCGCGAACTGCTGATCGAAGAATCGCTGCTGGGCTGGAAAGAGTATGAGATGGAAGTGGTCCGCGACAAAAAGGACAACTGCATCATCATCTGCTCGATCGAGAACCTGGACCCGATGGGCATCCACACCGGCGACTCCATCACGGTGGCGCCGGCCCAGACCCTGACCGACAAGGAATACCAGATCCTGCGTAACGCCTCGCTGGCGGTGCTGCGCGAGATCGGCGTCGATACCGGCGGCTCCAACGTGCAGTTCTCGATCAACCCGGCCGACGGCCGCATGATCGTGATCGAGATGAACCCCCGCGTATCGCGTTCGTCGGCGCTGGCGTCCAAGGCCACCGGCTTCCCGATCGCCAAGGTTGCCGCCAAGCTGGCGGTGGGCTACACGCTGGACGAGCTGAAGAACGAGATCACCGGCGGTGCGACCCCGGCCTCGTTCGAGCCGTCGATCGACTACGTGGTCACCAAGGTGCCGCGTTTCGCCTTCGAGAAATTCCCGCAGGCCGACAGCCACCTGACCACCCAGATGAAGTCCGTGGGTGAAGTGATGGCCATGGGCCGCACCTTCCAGGAATCGTTCCAGAAGGCGCTGCGTGGCCTGGAAGTCGGCGTGGACGGCCTGGACGACAAGTCCACCGACCGCGACGAGATCGTCGAGGAAATCGGCGAAGCCGGCCCGGACCGCATCTGGTACGTGGGCGACGCCTTCCGTATCGGCATGTCGCTGGAAGAAGTGCACGCCGAGACCGACATCGACCCGTGGTTCCTGGCCCAGATCGAAGACATCGTCAAGACCGAGACCCTGGTCAAGGCGCGCAAGCTGGACAGCCTGTCGGCCGCCGAGCTGCGCCACCTGAAGCAGAAGGGCTTCTCGGATCGCCGCCTGGCCAAGCTGATGGGCGCCGAGCCCAAGGCCGTGCGCGCCGCGCGCCATGCCGCCGGCGTGCGCCCGGTGTACAAGCGCGTGGACACCTGCGCCGCCGAGTTCGCCACCAATACCGCCTACATGTACGGCACGTATGAAGCCGAGCATGGCGAGTGCGAAGCCGAGCCCACCACCAATCGCAAGATCATGGTGCTGGGCGGCGGTCCGAACCGGATCGGCCAGGGCATCGAATTCGACTACTGCTGCGTGCATGCCGCGCTGGCGCTGCGCGAGGACGGGTACGAGACCATCATGGTCAACTGCAACCCGGAAACCGTGTCGACCGACTACGACACCTCGGACCGCCTCTACTTCGAGCCGTTGACGCTGGAAGACGTGCTGGAAATCGTCGACAAGGAAAAACCGGTCGGCGTGATCGTGCAGTACGGCGGCCAGACCCCGCTGAAGCTGGCGCTGGACCTGGAAGCCAACGGCGTGCCCATCATCGGCACCAGCCCCGACATGATCGACGCCGCGGAAGACCGCGAGCGTTTCCAGAAGCTGCTGCATGAGCTGGGCCTGCGCCAGCCGCCCAACCGCACCGCGCGTGCCGAGGACGAAGCGCTGCGCCTGGCCACCGAGATCGGCTACCCGCTGGTGGTGCGTCCGTCGTACGTACTGGGCGGCCGCGCGATGGAAATCGTGCACGAGCCGCGCGACCTCGAGCGCTATATGCGCGAAGCCGTCAAGGTGTCGCATGATTCCCCGGTGCTGCTGGACCGTTTCCTGAACGACGCCATCGAGTGCGACGTCGACGCCCTGTGCGACGGCCAGCGCGTGTTCATCGGCGGCGTGATGGAGCACATCGAGCAAGCCGGCGTGCACTCGGGCGACTCCGCCTGCTCGCTGCCGCCGTACTCGCTGGCGCAAGCCACCGTGGACGAGCTCAAGCGCCAGACCGCCGCCATGGCCAAGGCCCTGAACGTGGTCGGCCTGATGAACGTGCAGTTCGCCATCCAGCAGGTCAACGGCGAGGATATCGTCTACGTGCTGGAAGTGAACCCCCGCGCCTCGCGCACGGTGCCGTACGTGTCCAAGGCCACCGGGCTGTCGCTGGCCAAGATCGCCGCGCGTTGCATGGCCGGCCAGACGCTGGATTCGCAAGGCATCCATGACGAAGTGGTGCCGCCGTACTACAGCGTCAAGGAAGCGGTGTTCCCGTTCAACAAGTTCCCCGGCGTCGACCCGGTGCTCGGACCTGAAATGCGCTCCACCGGCGAGGTGATGGGCGTGGGCAAGACCTTCGGCGAAGCGCTCTTCAAGAGCCAGCTCGCCGCCGGTTCGCGCCTGCCGGAGAAGGGCACGGTGCTGCTGACCGTGAAGGACAGCGACAAGCCGCACGCCGTGGGCGTGGCGCGCATGCTGCACGATATGGGCTACCCCATCGTTGCCACCCGCGGTACCGCCTCGGCCATCGAAGCCGCCGGCATCCCGGTTCGCGTGGTCAACAAGGTGAAGGACGGCCGCCCGCATATCGTCGACATGCTGAAGAACGGCGAACTGGCGCTGGTGTTCACCACGGTGGACGAAACCCGCACCGCTATCGCCGACTCGCGTTCGATCCGTATCTCGGCCCTGGCCAGCCGGGTGCCGTACTACACCACCATCGCCGGCGCGCGCGCCGCGGTGGAGGGTCTGAAGCACATGCAGAGCCTGGAGGTCTACGACCTGCAAGGCCTGCACGCCTCGCTGGCCTGACGGCCCCTTTGGGCCCCCTGGGCTGCCCGCAGTTGCTGCGGGCAGCCCTCATGGCCTAAACTAACAGCAATACTGTCGATCCACCGACCGGGCAAGCGTCCGGGCAATGGGTCGATCCAACCTGACAACCTGAAAGGCCGCGGTTGAGCGGAAGTGCCCCGGGCAGCGATGCCGGTGCATGGCTCCAGCTCCGCTGCGGCTCATTTTTTTGCAGAACGAAGACATGAGCACGATTCCGATTACAAAGCGCGGCGCCGAGCTGCTGAAAGAGGAACTGCAGCGCCTGAAGGCCGTCGAACGTCCCGCGGTGATCAATGCCATTTCCGAAGCGCGCGCGCAGGGTGACCTGTCCGAAAACGCCGAATACGACGCCGCCAAGGAAAAGCAGGCCTTTATCGAAGGGCGCATCCTGGAGGTGGAGTCCAAGCTGTCGACCGCGCAAGTCATCGACCCGACCCAGCTCGATACCGATGGCCGCATCGTGTTTGGCGCCACCGTGGACCTGGAAGACCTGGAGTCGGGCAAGCCCGTGAGCTACCAGATCGTCGGTGACGACGAGGCCGACCTCGACAGCGGCAAGATCTCGGTCAGCTCGCCTATCGCGCGCGCGCTGATCGGCAAGTTCGAGGGCGATGTGGCTATCGTGCTGGCCCCTGGCGGCGAGCGCGAGTACGAAGTCATCACGGTTCGCTACGTCTGAACGAGGCTGCGTGTTCTCCTCCTCCTACTCGAGCCTGCCGCCGCTGCCGCATCGGATCTTTCTCCTGCTGACCGTAGTCTGGGCCGGCAGCCTGTGGACCGTGGGCTACATGGTGGCCCCGACGCTGTTTTCGGTGCTGCCCAGCCGGGAGACCGCCGGGCTGATCGCCGGGCAGCTGTTCCGGACCGAGGCAATCCTTGGCGTGGTGGTCGGCGTGCTGCAACTGGCGCTATGCAACCTGATGATCCGCCGTGGCGCGAGGCGCTACCGGGGGCTGCGCTGGCTGGTGCTGGGCATGCTGCTTTGCGTGCTGGTGGGATACTTCGGCATCCAGCCCTTCATGGAGAACCTGAAGGACAAGGCGACGGCGCTGGGCGTGGGCGTGTCCGAATCCCCCTATAAGGGGCAGTTCGGCATGCTGCATGGTGTGTCCAGCGTGTTCTACCTGGCGCACAGCCTGCTTGCACTGGTCCTGGTGTGGCGCGCGGCGGCACCGCGTTCGGCGGGCGAGTAGGGCAAGCCGGCAAGGAGTGTGGCGGACCCCCGCGTGGGGGCGCCGATATCAAGCCGGCGCGCGTCAGGAGGCGCCGGCCAGTCGCTCAGTCGAGCGCTTTCTTCTTCTGGCTGGTCGGACGGGCACGCGCACGCTTGACGTTGCCGCCAGCGGTGACGCGCTCATTGCCCAGCACCGTCACTTGCGAGCGCTTGGGGCGGCGATTGGGCGCGGCGCTCGGCTTTCTGACGGTCACGGTGCGCGGCGCGGCGCCGCCACGCGGGGCCAGGCGGCCCAGTTCCTGCGGACGATTTTCCTTCAGGACGGCCGGACCCGGGCGCCATACCACCAGCAGCTTGCCGATATGCTGGATCGGGGCGGCGCTGAGATCCTCGCAAATGGCTTCGTACATGGCGATGCGGCTTTCGCGGTCGTCGCCGAACACGCGGATCTTGATCAGGTCGTGAGACGCCAGGCTGCGGTCGATTTCAGCCAGGACGGGCCGGGTCAGGCCCTCGCCGCCGATCATCACGACCGGGTTGAGGCCATGGGCACGTGAGCGAAGTTCGGAGCGCTGGGCGGGAATGAGTTGAAGAGCGGGCATAAGTAAAGCGCAGGCGAGGGCGCAAATGGGCGCGCAAGTGGTGCGCAAACCAAGGCACTGAAGTGCCGAAAAAGCGAATCGGCGCGTATTATCCGTCAAACTGGCACGGTCAGGCTGCAAAATCAGCAAAACGAGTGAAAAACGCACGGTCGACCGCGGGTCGGTGGCGTTTTTCTCAAACAGATGTCTCCGGAATGGCCAAGAACAAATTCAATCAGGCGTGGTTGCACGACCATATCAACGACCCCTACGTCAAAATGGCGCAGCGCGAGGGCTATCGGGCCCGCGCAGCGTATAAGCTGAAGGAGATCGACGAGCAGGACAAGCTGATTCGTCCCGGCCAGGTCATTGTCGACCTGGGCGCTGCCCCCGGCAGCTGGAGCCAGTACGCCCGCAACAAGCTGGCGGCTTCGCCGCGCGCCAAGGACGGCGGCATCGACGGCGCGGTGATCGCCATCGACCTGCTGCCCATGGAGGCGGTCGCCGACGTCACATTCATCCAGGGTGACTTCCGCGAGGAGGACGTTTTCCGGCAGCTGGAGGAAATCGTGCTCCAGGCGTCCGGCGGCGCAAAGATCGACCTTGTATTGTCGGACATGGCCCCCAATTTGTCAGGTGTAGCCTTTGCCGATGCTGCCCGTATCGATTACTTGTGCGACCTGGCGCTGGAATTTGCCCAGGCGCATCTGAAGCCGGAGGGCTCATTGCTGGTAAAGTGTTTCCATGGCAGCGGTTACAGCCAGATCGTGGAGAAGTTCAAGCGCCAGTTCAAGGTGGTCGCCAAACGCAAGCCCAAGGCGTCGCGCGACAAGTCTTCAGAGACCTTCATTCTTGGGCGTTACCTCAAGTCGGCGGGGTGAAGCGAGCCTATCGCTTCGATCAATTTGCTTTTTCCCCCGACGCCGGGCGCTGCATTACAATGCAGCTATCCCGTTGGCAAGGCGTTCGTAAAGGAGTTTGGCCTTGAATAACAACCTGTTTCAAAAGGCGGCAATCTGGCTCGTGATCGCGCTGGTGTTGTTTACCGTCTTCAAGCAGTTCGACAAGCCCCGCACGCAGGAAGGCGTCACCTATTCGCAGTTCATGGATGATGCCAAGTCCGGCAAGGTGGGCCGGGTCGACGTGCAAGGCCGTAATCTGGTGGTGACGCCCAAGGAAGGGCAGAAGTACACCATCATCTCGCCGGGCGACATCTGGATGGTCGGCGACCTGATGAAGTACGGCGTTCAGGTGACCGGCAAGGCTGACGACGAACCCAACATGCTGGTGCAGGCCCTGTACTACCTCGGGCCCACCCTGCTGATCATCGTGTTCTGGTTCTACATGATGCGGCAGATGCAGGGCGGCGGCAAAGGCGGTGCCTTTTCCTTCGGCAAGTCGCGCGCACGCCTGATCGATGAAAACCAGAACGCGGTCACCTTCCAGGACGTCGCCGGTTGCGATGAATCCAAGGAAGAAGTGGTCGAACTGGTGGACTTCCTCAAGGATCCGCAGAAATTCCAGAAGCTGGGCGGCCGTATCCCGCGCGGCGTGCTGCTGGTCGGCCCTCCGGGCACCGGCAAGACGCTGCTGGCGCGCGCGATCGCCGGCGAAGCCAAGGTGCCGTTCTTCAGCATCTCCGGTTCGGACTTCGTTGAAATGTTCGTCGGCGTGGGCGCGGCCCGTGTGCGCGACATGTTCGAGAACGCCAAGAAGCAGGCGCCCTGCATCGTCTTCATTGACGAAATCGATGCGGTCGGCCGTCACCGCGGCGCTGGCATGGGCGGCGGCAACGACGAGCGCGAGCAGACCCTGAACCAGATGCTGGTCGAGATGGACGGCTTCGAGGCCAACTCGGGTGTGATCGTGATCGCGGCCACCAACCGTTCGGACGTGCTGGACAAGGCGCTGCTGCGCCCGGGCCGTTTCGACCGCCAGGTGTACGTCGGCCTGCCCGACATCCGCGGCCGCGAGCAGATCCTGAAGGTCCATATGCGCAAGGTGCCGATTGGCAACGACGTCGACGCCTCGGTAATCGCACGCGGTACCCCGGGCTTCTCGGGCGCCGATCTGGCCAACCTGGTCAATGAAGCCGCACTGTTCGCCGCCCGCCGCAGCAAGCGCGTGGTCGACATGCAGGACTTCGAGGACGCCAAGGACAAGATCTACATGGGTCCGGAGCGCAAGTCCACGGTCATGCGCGAAGAGGAACGCCGCGCTACCGCGTACCACGAGTCCGGCCATGCGGTGGTGGCAAAGCTGCTGCCGAAGGCGGATCCGGTGCACAAGGTCACCATCATGCCGCGCGGCTGGGCGCTTGGCGTGACCTGGCAATTGCCTGAGCACGACAAGTACTCGAAGTACAAGGACAACATGCTCGACGAGATCGCCATCCTGTTTGGCGGCCGCGCGGCGGAAGAGGTCTTCCTCAACGCCATGAGCACCGGTGCTTCCAACGACTTCGAGCGTGCCACCAAGACGGCCCGCGACATGGTCACCCGGTTCGGCATGAGCGATACGCTGGGTACTATGGTGTATGTGGATACCGAGCAGGATGGCATGTTCGGCAAGATGTCGTCCAAGACGGTGTCGGAAGCCACCCAGGTCAAGGTCGACGCGGAAATCCGCCGCATCGTCGACGAACAGTACAACCTGGCCAAGCGACTGCTCGAGGAAAACCGCGACAAGGTCGAGGCAATGACCGCGGCCCTGATGGAGTGGGAAACCATCGACGCGGACCAGGTCAACGACATCATGGCAGGCAAGCCGCCGCGGCCGCCGCGTGGTGCCTCCAGCCAGAACGGTGGTGGCAACACCCCGTCGGGTGGTTCGCCGGTGGCCCCCGCCAACGCACCCGCCACGGCCTGAGCGGCATAGCCGGCGCGCGGCAACGACGTCGGCGGACCAGTAGCCCTGGTGCCGTAGTGGTGGCTGTAGCGTTTGTTCACCAAGCCTGAAGCCGGCGCCTTGTGCGCCGGCTTTTGCTTTGCTGGCGCCGCATATTGCACAGCCAGGTTTCCTTTATCGTCTCTCGCTCTCGTATCTTGTCGTCGATCTCAACTGATTCGTATTTCCAATGCGGCCGCTACCGATTCGCGCGTGACCGCCGACCCCTGGTGATGGGTATTCTCAACGTCACCCCGGATTCCTTTTCCGATGGTGGCCAGCATGCCGGCCGCGATGCCGCCTTGCGGCATGCCGAACGCATGATTGCCGAAGGCGTGGACATCATCGATATTGGCGGCGAGTCGAGCCGGCCAGGATCGGCGGCGCTGCCGCTGGAGCAGGAACTGGAGCGCGTGTTGCCGATGGTCGAGGCGCTGCGCGACTGTGGCCGGGCCTTGTCGATCGATACCTACAAGCCGGAAGTCATGCGCGCCGCGCTGGCCGCCGGTGCCGACCTGATCAATGACATCTGGGGCTTCCGCATGCCCGGCGCGGTCGAGGCGGTGAGCGGGGCGGATGCCGGGCAGGCCGCGCTGTGCGTGATGCACATGCAACGCGATCCGCAAACCATGCAGGAGCGCCCACAGTACGAGGACGTGGTACGCGACGTGGCCGACTTCCTGCGGGAGCGCATCGGCGTGCTGCGTGATGCGGGCATCGACGATGCCCGCATCACGCTCGATCCGGGTTTTGGCTTCGGCAAGACGCCGGATCATAATCTGCGCTTGCTGGGCCAGTTGCCGCAACTCGCCGTGGAAGGATTGCCCCTACTGGTGGGGTTGTCACGGAAGTCGACGCTCGGCACGATTCTGGGCGGCCGCCCACCGCAGGAACGCGTCGCAGCCAGCCTGGCCGCGGCGGTGTGCGCGGCGGAGCGGGGTGCGTATATCGTGCGCGTGCATGATGTAGCGCAAACCGTGGATGCCCTCAAGATCTGGTGGGCCATCCGTCATGAAACCATTGCCAGTTAACATTTGTTTTGACTATTGGCATCCAGCGTTGCGCATTTAGCCCTTAGCATTCGGCATCGCAAGACAGAACAACGGGAGAAAGACCTTATGACACGCAAGTACTTCGGCACGGATGGGGTGCGCGGCAGGGTAGGCGAGGCGCCGATCACGCCCGACTTCGTGATGCGCCTGGGCTATGCGGCGGGCATGGTGCTCGCCCATGGCGCGAAGCAGCAAGACCAGGCGCGTCCGACCGTGCTGATTGGCAAGGACACGCGTATCTCCGGCTATATGCTGGAGGCCGCACTGGAGGCCGGCTTTACCTCGGCTGGCGTCAACGTGCTGCTGACCGGGCCGCTGCCGACGCCGGGCGTGGCGTATCTCACGCGCGCCCTTCGCCTGTCGGCGGGCGTGGTGATCTCCGCCAGCCATAATCCCTACTACGACAACGGCATCAAGTTCTTCTCGGCAGACGGAGACAAGCTGCCCGACGCGGTGGAAATGGCGATCGAGGAGGCATTGGAAGAGCCAATGGTGTGCGTGCGCTCGGACGATCTCGGCCGCGCACGCCGCATCGAGGATGCCGCCGGCAGGTACATCGAGTTCTGCAAGAGCACATTCCCCTACGAGCAGGACCTGCACAAGCTCAAGCTGGTGGTGGATTGCGCCCATGGGGCCGCTTATCACATTGCCCCCCACGTTTTCCACGAACTGGGCGCCGACGTGATCTCGATCGGCAACCAGCCAGACGGACGCAATATCAATGCGGGCTATGGCGCCACCGCGCCTGAGAAGCTGATCGAGGCTGTCAAGGCCAATGGCGCGGACCTGGGCCTGGCCTTCGATGGCGATGCCGACCGCTTGCAGGTGGTGGACCGCGACGGCCGTCTGTTCAACGGTGACGAACTGCTTTACCTCATCGTGCAGGATCGTCTCCATGCGGGGCAGGCCGTACAGGGCGCGGTGGGCACGTTGATGACCAATATGGCGGTCGAGCTGGCGCTAAAGCGCCAGGGCGTGGAGTTCGTGCGCGCCAAGGTGGGCGACCGCTATGTGCTGGAGGAACTGAACAAGCGCAAGTGGACGCTGGGCGGCGAGGGCTCGGGCCATCTGCTCTGCCTCGACCGGCACACCACCGGCGATGGCATCGTGTCCGCCTTGCAGGTCCTGGCGGCATTGCGCCGTAGCGGCAAGAGCCTGGCCCAGTTGCTGGAAGGCGTTTCGCTGTTCCCGCAGACGCTGATCAACGTGCGCGTCGAGAAAGGCTTCGACTGGCAGTCGCACGCTGGACTGAGCGCGGCGCGTGCTGTGATCGAGCCGCAACTGGAAGGCCGCGGCCGTGTCCTGATCCGTGCGTCGGGGACGGAGCCGGTTGTGCGCGTGATGGTCGAGGCCGAGCAGGCCGATACCGCGGAGCAGGCGGCGCAGACGCTGGCGGACGCGTTGCGGGCCTGAGCATCGATTGATTCGACGCGGTCAGGAATGCCGGGCATTGCCCGGCATTTTTTTGCTCCAATCAGCAATTAACCGGCGGAGTTGAAGGCCAGAAGCGAGAGCGGAAGGGAGGTGAGCGGCAGCTGTTTTATGTGAGTCGAGGCTAACTTCCCAGTCGCCAGCAAGAAGATCTCGTGATGTCATGGAATTGTCATACAGGGGGCATACAGTTCGACTTGTCAAAAAATTGTCATTCCCCAACCATGTCTCTGGAGGACATATGAAGCTGGTCAAGACTGCCGTTGCAGGCATCGTGTCGTTGGTGGTGGCGGGCACTGCGTTCGCGGCGGAAATTACCGGTGCTGGCGCATCCTTCCCGGCGCCCGTCTATTCCAAGTGGGCCGACGCATACCAAAAGGCAACGGGTAACAAGGTCAACTATCAATCCATCGGCTCGTCCGGTGGTATCAAGCAGATTGGCGCCAAGACCGTCGATTTCGGCGCTTCCGACGCTCCCCTGAAGGATGAGGAACTCGCCAAGCAAGGCCTGGTGCAGTTTCCCACGGTGATCGGCGGCGTGGTGCCGGTGATCAACCTGCAAGGTATCAAGCCGGGCGAGCTGACCATCACCGGCGAAGTGCTGGCCAACATCTACCTGGGCAAGATCAAGAAGTGGGACGATCCCGCCATCAAGGCGCTGAACCCGCACGCCAAGCTGCCGAACCAGGACATCTTGCCGGTGCGCCGTGCCGATGGTTCGGGCACGACCTTCATCTTCACCAATTACCTGACCAAGGTCAGCCCCGAGTGGAAGAGCTCGGTTGGCGAGGGCACCACGGTCAACTGGCCGGGCGGCGGCACGGGTGGCAAGGGTAACGAAGGCGTCGCTGCTTTCGTGCAGCGCCTGAACGGCGCCATCGGCTACGTCGAGTACGCCTACGCCAAGCAGAACAAGATGACCCACCTGAACATGAAGAACGCTTCGGGTGCCGTGGTCCAGCCGGGCGACGATGCCTTCAAGGCAGCTGCTGCCGGTGCCGACTGGAGCAAGACGTACTACCAGATCCTGACCAACCAGGCTGGCAAGGCGGCATGGCCGATCGCCGGCGCCACCTTCATCCTGGTTCACAAGAACCAGGAAAAGCCGGCACAGGGCACGGAAGTGCTGAAGTTCTTCGACTGGGCGTACAAGAGCGGTGGCAACATGGCCAGCGATCTCGACTATGTGCCGCTGCCGGACGCCGTGGTGAACCAGATCCGCGCGACCTGGAAGAGCTCGGTCAAGGACGGTTCGGGCAAGGCACTGTACAACTGATCGGCCGGCTGCGAACCCGGCCGCATGTGCGGGCCGGGGTTGCAGCTTCGCCTGCCTGGCGCCCAAAAGGCGCCGGGCAGGCAATAAAGTACTACGCAGCAGCAGAGCAGCATCACAGCAGAAACAGCAACGCAGAACGTATGGCAAACATCCTGGCACCCGCAGCGCAATGCGCCGGCTCACGAGCCTGAGCGGGCGGAGCAGCCGGCGACCTGCCCTTAACCGAACTCAAAAACCACATCATGGCGACTACATCCGATCTATCCGCTGTGCGGCCACCCAGCCGTACCGGTGACATCTTGTTTGGTGGCCTGACGCGCGGCGCCGCCATCGTGACCTTGCTGCTGCTGGGCGGCATCATCGTATCGCTCGCGATCAGCGCGTGGCCCACCATCGAGGCCTTCGGCCTGCGCTTCCTGTGGACCGCCGAGTGGGATCCACCCGCCGATGTCTACGGCGCCCTGGTGCCCATCTACGGCACCATCGTGACCTCGCTCATCGCCTTGATCATCGCGGTGCCCATCAGCTTCGGTATTGCGCTGTTCCTGACCGAACTGTCGCCGGCGTGGCTGCGCCGTCCGCTCGGCACGGCCATCGAACTGCTGGCGGCGGTGCCCTCGATTGTCTACGGCATGTGGGGCCTGCTGGTCTTCTCGCCCATTTTCGGCGAGTACTTCCAGAAGCCACTGGCCGCCACGGTGGGCCAGGTGCCGCTGATCGGCAAGCTGTTCCAGGGCGCGCCGCTGGGCATTGGCCTGTTGTGCGCCGGGGTGATCCTGGCGATCATGATCATTCCCTACATTGCCTCGGTGATGCGCGACGTGTTCGAAGTCACGCCGGTGCTGCTCAAGGAATCGGCTTACGGCATCGGTTGCACGACGTGGGAAGTGATGTGGCGCGTGGTGCTGCCTTACACCCGGGCCGGCGTGATCGGCGGCGTGATGCTGGGCCTGGGCCGCGCGCTGGGCGAGACCATGGCGGTCACCTTCGTCATCGGCAATACCAACCTGCTGGACAGCGCCTCGCTGTTTTCGCCGGGCAACAGCATTACCTCGGCGCTGGCCAATGAGTTCGCCGAAGCCGGCGCGGGGCTGCACACTGCTGCGCTGATGGAACTCGGCCTGATCCTGTTCTTCATCACTTTCGTGGTCCTGGCGCTGTCGAAGATCCTTCTGCTGCGCTTGGCCAAGAACGAGGGCGCAAAATGAGCCAAGCCGCAATGTCTTCCTCCTCCTCCTCGATTCCGGCAGTCAGTCCGGATGCGGACTCAATGCGCAAGCGCCTGCAGGCGCGCCGCCGTCGCACCAATTTCTATGCGCTGACCGCGTCGCTGGGCGCCATGGGGTTTGGCCTGTTCTGGCTGGCCTGGATCCTGTGGACCACCATCTCGCTGGGGGTGGGCGGGCTGTCGATGGACCTGTTCACGCAGATGACGCCGGCGCCGAACACCGCCGGCGGCGGCTTGGCCAATGCAATCTACGGCAGTTTCGTGATGGTCGGGCTGGCCACGCTGTGCGGCACGCCGCTAGGCATCCTGGCTGGCATTTACCTGGCGGAATACGGCAAGACTTCGCCGCTGGCCAGCTTCATCCGCTTCATCAACGACATCCTGCTGTCGGCGCCATCGATCGTGATTGGCCTGTTCGTCTACGCGCTGGTGGTGACCCGCATGGGCCATTTCTCCGCCTGGGCAGGCATCTGCGCGCTGGCGCTGCTGCAGATCCCGATCGTGGTGCGTACCACGGAGAACATGCTGAACCTGGTCCCGAACGCACTGCGTGAGGCGGCCTTCGCCCTGGGCACGCCCAAGTGGAAGATGGTGCTGTCCATCACGGTGAAGTCGTCTTATGCGGGCATCGTCACCGGCGTGCTGCTGGCGGTGGCCCGCATCGCCGGCGAGACCGCGCCACTGCTCTTCACGGCCTTGTCCAACCAGTTCTGGACCAGCGACCTGAACAAGCCGATGGCGAACCTCCCGGTGACCATCTTCCGCTTCGCCATGAGCCCGTTTGTCGAATGGCAGCAACTGGCCTGGGCCGGCGTGTTCCTGATTACCGTTGGGGTGCTGGCGCTGAACATCCTGGCCCGCATTCTGTTCAAGAAATGACCAGCGGCGTGATAGCCACACGGCATTCCCGAAATTCCTTGCGAGAGACGAGCATGACCTCGACCGTCATCGACATTCCCGACACGACCCGCGCCAAGATCGACGTGCGCAACCTGAACTTCTACTATGGCCAGTTCCATGCGTTGAAGAACGTCAACATGTCGATCCCGGAGCGCAAAGTGACGGCCTTCATCGGCCCGTCCGGCTGCGGCAAGTCGACCCTGTTGCGTACCTTCAACAAGATGTACGCGCTCTACCCGGAGCAGCGAGCCGAGGGCGAGATCAACATGGACGGCGACAACCTGCTGACCGCCAAGCAGGACATCGCCCTGCTGCGCGCCAAGGTTGGCATGGTGTTCCAGAAGCCCACGCCGTTCCCCATGTCGATCTATGACAATATTGCCTTCGGGGTGCGCTTGTTCGAGAAGCTGTCTCGCTCCGAGATGGACGACCGCGTTGAGTGGGCACTGTCCAAGGCTGCGTTGTGGAACGAGGCCAAGGACAAGCTCAACCAGTCGGGCTATGGTCTGTCGGGCGGGCAGCAGCAGCGCCTGTGCATCGCACGAGGCATCGCCATCCGCCCCGAAGTGCTCTTGCTTGACGAACCGTGCTCTGCTCTCGACCCGATTTCGACCGGGCGCATCGAAGAACTGATTGCGGAGCTGAAGGATGAGTATACGGTGGTGATCGTGACGCACAATATGCAGCAAGCCGCGCGCTGCTCGGACTACACCGCATATATGTATCTGGGTGAACTGATCGAATTCGGCGAGACCGAGAAGATCTTCATCAAGCCGCATCGCAAGGAAACCGAAGACTACATCACCGGCCGTTTCGGCTGATTTGAGCGTTGTGCACGTAACGCATAGCATGCAAATAGAGCGGCTAGGAGAACAACATGTCTGACAAGCACCTGTCGACCCAATTCGACGCCGACCTGAACGCCATCAGCACGAAGCTGCTGCAGATGGGCGGTCTGGTCGAGTCGCAGATCGAAATCGCCATGCGGGCGCTATCGGAGTTCGATGCCGATCTCGCCGACCAGGTGATCGCGCGCGAGCAGCAGCTCAACGCGCTCGAGCTCGAGATCGATGCCGATTGCGGCAATATCATCGCGCGCCGGCAACCGACCGCGCGCGACCTGCGCCTGGTGATGGCGATTTCCAAGACCATCACCAATCTGGAACGCGCCGGTGACGAGGCGGAGAAGATCGCCAAACGCACCAAGCACATCATGGAAGATTCGGGTGCCCACCAGATCAACTATTCCGAGGTGAAGCTCTCGGGCGATATGGCCATCGCGCTGCTGCGCCAGGCTCTGGACGCCTTTGCGCGCCTGGACACCGTGGCCGCGGCCCGGATCGTCAAGGAAGACAAAGCCATTGATGAAGAATTCCGCGCCTTTGTGCGCAAGCTCATCACCTACATGATGGAAGACCCGCGTACGATCTCGGTCGCGCTCGACTTCCTCTTCATCGCCAAGGCAATCGAGCGTATTGGCGATCACGCCAAGAACATCGCCGAATTCATCATCTACATCGTCAAGGGAACCGACGTCCGCCACGCCTCGCGTGAGGACATGGAGCGCGAAGCGCTGAGTTAAAACGGCGCCACTGCGGAGAAAACTACATGCCAAGCAGCATTCTTGTTGTCGAAGACGAACCGGCGATCGCCGAACTGATCGCGGTCAACCTGCAACACGCGGGACATTATCCGATCCGGGCCTACAACGCCGAGCAGGCACTGTCGCTGATGAGCGACGTGTTGCCGGACCTGGTGTTGCTCGACTGGATGCTCCCGGGGAAGTCGGGTGCAACCTTCGCCAAGGAACTGCGCAACAACGACCGTACCAAGCAGATTCCGATCATCATGCTGACCGCGCGCAGCGAGGAGCAGGATAAGGTACTGGGGCTCGAGGCCGGCGCGGACGACTACGTCACCAAGCCGTTTTCCCCCAAGGAACTGCTGGCCCGCATCAAGGCCGTGTTGCGCCGCCGCGCACCGCAACTCACCGACGACGTGGTTGCCATCAATGGCCTGCGCCTCGATCCGGCCACGCACCGTGTCACCGGCCAGGACGAGACCGGGCTGATCAAGCTGGATCTGGGGCCCACCGAGTTCCGTCTGCTGCACTTCCTGATGACGCATCCGGAGCGCGTGCACAGCCGCTCGCAGCTGCTGGACCAGGTCTGGGGCGATCACGTGTTCGTCGAAGAGCGGACGGTCGACGTCCATATCAAGCGCCTGCGTGCCGCGCTGACGCCCGGCGGGTACAGCAATATGATCGAGACGGTGCGGGGCAGCGGGTACCGTCTGGCGCGCGCTCCCAGCCACTGACACCAGGCTTGCCACGTCGTCGCTGGCGTGGCGCCTGTCGCCGGGCGGGCGGCCGACCGCCGGCCGCTCGCTTGTTGCCTCGCTTGTGGCCTGTTTCTTGTGGCCTGTTTCGTGGCACACTCCACCGCATTCCCTGCGGTCCTGCCGCCTGCCTGACCTTCTTCCTTCTTCATGAACGTCATCTGGGCCCGTTCGGCGGCCATCCTGATCTTCCTGGCCCTGGCTTCGTCGGGGCTGTACTTCCTTGCCGGTCCCGTACCCGCGCTGGCCATGATGTGCGTCGCGCTGCTGGGACTCTTGCTCTACTACCTGTACCAGATCAACCGTCTGTGGAAAGTGCTCGACGCGCCGGCCTACGGCGAGATTCCCAGCGCGCTCGGGCTGTGGGGCGAGGTGTATTACCGCCTGCATCGGCTGGTCAAGCGGTGGCGTACCCAGGTGCTCCAGGTCGAGCAGCAACATACCCGCTTTATCCAGGCCATCCAGGCTTCGCCCAACGGCGTGTTGATGCTCGATGACGCCGACCAGATCGAGTGGTGCAACGACGTGGCCGAGCAGCACTTCGGCCTCAATGCGCGGCGGGACGTGCGCCAGCGCATTACCCACCTGATCCGGCGCCCCGAGTTCGTCCAGTATCTGCACCTGCAGCGTTTCGACGATCCGCTGCTGATGCGCGACATGGGCGAGCACAAGCGCAGCGTGATTGCCGTACAGATCCTGCCTTACGGGGAGAACCGCAAGCTGGTGCTGACGCACGACATCACCAAGCTGGAGAACACCGAGGCGATGCGCAGGGATTTCGTCGCCAATGTCTCGCACGAGTTGAAGACGCCGCTGACAGTGCTGACCGGCTTCCTGGAGACGGTGCGCGACCTGCCGGTATCGGAGCAGGATCGCAACCGCTATCTCGACATGATGCTGGTGCAGTCCATGCGCATGCAGCATCTGGTCGAGGACTTGCTGGTGCTGGCCAAACTGGAAAGCGACGAGCAGCCGCCGAGCCCGGAGCGCATCGACATGGCCGAACTGGTCGGGCACCTGGTGCATGACGCCGAGGCGCTGTCGCAGGGCGGCCATCAGGTGTCCGCGCAGATCGATCCGGCGGTGGTGATCCGCGGCGCGGAGCGGGAACTGCTATCGGCATTCGGCAACCTCGTTTCCAACGCGGTGCGCTATACGCCCGAGGGCGGGCGCATCGGCATCGCGCTGACGTACGAGAACGAGCACGCCATCTTCTCGGTCAGCGATACGGGCCTGGGCATCGCCGCCGACCACATCCCGCGCCTGACCGAGCGCTTCTACCGGGTCGATCGCAGCCGCTCGCGCGATACCGGCGGCACCGGCCTGGGGCTGGCCATCGTCAAGCACGTGCTGTCGCGCCATCATGCCGATCTGCGTATCACCAGCGAGGTAGGCCGCGGCAGCGTGTTCCGCGTGGTATTCCCGACCGATCGCAGTGGCTACGTGCCGGCCGCCGTGCCGCGCCCCGGCCAGTCGCCGCAGAAGGCAGCCTGACCAGGGCGATTCTCGGTGGTCAGTCGCCGGCCCAGACCGGAGGTTTGCGGCTGGCCCAGGGCATCGACTGCTCCAGTTCGCTGGACACGGCACGCCAGGCGTGCCGTGCCACCCGCGCCTCAGGCACTGCCGAACATGGCCAGCAAGTCGTGCTGGCTGACGTGGGGCTGCTTGGACTTGGTGTGCTTGCGTGTGTAGCTACCGTCTTCCTGCATGATCCAGGCGGAAGCATTGTCGCGCAGGTGAACGCGCAGGCTCTCGCTGATCACGCGCGCCTTCAGTGTCTTGTCCAGTACGGGGAAGGCGACCTCGACCCGGCGGAACAGGTTCCGGTCCATCCAGTCCGCGCTGGACAAGTAGACGACATCGGCACCGTCGGCCAGGAAGTAGTAGACGCGATGATGTTCCAGGAAGCGCCCGACAATCGAGCGTACCGTGATGTTCTCCGACATGCCCGGCACGCCCGGACGCAGCGCGCAAACCCCACGGATGATCAGGTCGATCTTCACGCCGGCGCGCGAAGCCTTGTACAGCTCATCGATGATAGACGGCTCCAGCAGCGCATTCATCTTGGCCATGATGTGCGAGCGCTTGCCGGCGCGGGCGTTGCGCGCTTCCGCGCGGATATGCTCGACCAGGTTGCTCTGCATGGTGAACGGCGACTGCCACAGATGGTTCAGCCGGATGGTGCCCGCGGTGCCGGTGAGCAGCTGAAACACATGCTGGACGTCCTCGCAGATCTGCTCGTTGGCGGTGAGCAGGCCGAAGTCGGTGTACAGCCGCGCGGTGCGCGGATGGTAGTTGCCGGTGCCCAGGTGCGCGTAGCGGCGCAGCTTGTACTGCTTGCTCTTGGCGCCGGCCAGTTCCCGGCGGACCATCAGCAGCATCTTGGCATGGCACTTGTGGCCGACTACGCCGTAGACCACGTGCGCGCCGGCGGACTCGAGCCGTTCGGCCCAGTTGATATTGGTTTCTTCGTCGAAGCGCGCCAGCAGTTCCACCACGACCGTGACTTCCTTGCCATTGCGGGCCGCGGTCATCAGCGCTTCCATCACCGGCGACTCGTTGCCGGTGCGATAGACAGTCTGCTTGATGGCCACCACGGCGGGATCGACTGCGGCCTGCTGCAGCAGGTCGAGCACCGAACTGAAGCTCTCGTAGGGGTGATGCAGCAGCACGTCCTGCTGGCGGATCGCGTCGAACATCGGCACGCCAGGCACGAATGCCTTGACCGGCGCCGGCACGTGGGGCGGGTACTTGAGGGCGGGGCGGTCGACCAGGTCGGGGATCTGCATCAGCCGCACCAGGTTGACGGGGCCGCTCACGCGGTAGACATCCTGCTCGCCCAGGCCGGATTCGAGCAGCAGTCGGCGCGCGATCGTCGGCGGTGTGTCGGAAGAGATTTCCAGGCGCACCGTGTCGCCAAAGTGGCGGGTGGGCAGCTCGCCCTGCAGCGCTTCGCGCAGGTCCGTGATATCGTCCTCGGACACAAACAGGTCAGAGTTGCGGGTGACGCGGAACTGATAGCAGCCGTTGACCTTGATGGCGGGGAACAACTCATGCACGAAGCCTTGCATGAAGGACGACAGCAGCACAAAGCCGTAGGGATAGCCCGAGAGCTCCTCGGGCATCCTGACCATGCGCGGCAGCGCGCGCGGCGCTTGCACGATGGCCAGGTCGGCCTCCCGGCCGAAGGCATCCTTGCCCGACAATTCAATGACAAAATTCAGGCTCTTGTTGAGTACCCGCGGGAAGGGGTGGGCCGGGTCCAGCGCGATCGGCGTCAGGACGGGGCCGAGTTCGCGCACGAAGAAACTGCGCGCCCATTCGCGTTGCGCCTCGTTCCAGGTGGAGGTCAGGTGAAAGAACACCCCTTCTTTCTCCAGCAGGGGGAAGATCACGTTTTGCAGCATGTCATACTGCATCGCCACCAGCGTTTGCACGCGTTCCGTTACGATCTGGTAAGCCTGCTGCAGCGAGAGCCCATCGGGGGTGATGCCGGACGGATTGTCACGCATCTGCTCCTTCAATCCGGCCATGCGGATCTCGAAGAACTCGTCCAGATTGCTTGATACGATACAGATGAACTTCAGACGTTCCAGCAACGGCACCTTGGCGTCAGCAGCCTGTGCCATCACTCGCGTATTGAATTCCAGAATGCCCAGTTCACGGTTGAGCAGCGTGCCAGGTGGGCTTGTCGACATTGGCATGACCTTCTTTTGGTAATGCGGCGACTTTTTCATAGATTGATGTCAAATTGATGACAAAGTGATTTTGTCACGATGCAGACATGATAAAGACATATTTTCCATGGTTGGGCAGCCTTGTTTCGCCCGATGCAATCTTTTGCGCCGCGGCTTGCGGCACCGACTAACATTCCCCCTACCGCGATGAACCAAACCCCTCGCTTGCTGGCCGCCGTCGATATGGGCTCCAACAGCTTCCGCCTGATGATCGGCCGGGTGGACGAGAGCCTGACCGCATCCGGGCCGGCCAGCCAGATTTTCCAGGTTGACGCGCTGCGCGAGCCCGTGCGCTTGGCTGCGGGCCTGACGCCCGACAAATACCTGGACCAGCCGGCTCGCCGCCGCGGCATCGACGCGCTGCGGCGTTTCGGCGACCGCTTGCGCGATTTCTCCGCGGACCATGTGCGTGCTGTGGCCACCAATACGCTGCGGGTGGCCAAGAACGCTTCGGAATTCCTCATCGAGGCCGAGCATGCGCTGGGATTCCCGATCGAGGTGATTGCCGGGCGGGAAGAGGCGCGGCTGATCTACCTGGGGGCCTCGCACGATGCGCCGGCCTGCGCGGGCAATCGGCTGGTGGTTGATATCGGTGGCGGTTCGACCGAGTTCATCATTGGCAGTGGCTACTCGTCCAAGCTGATGGAGAGCCTGTACATCGGCTGCGTCTCGCACAGCCGGCAATTCTTTCCCAGTGGCAACGTCGATGAATACGCGATGAAGCAGGCGGAACTGGCCGCGCGCCGGGAGATCCAGGTGCTGGTGCGCCAGTACCGCGCCGCCGGCTGGCAGCAGGCGGTGGGATCGTCCGGCACGGCGCGCGCGCTGGCTGAATTGATCGAGCTGAACGGCATGAACGACAACCCGGCCGAGCACGGCATCACCCGTGAAGGTCTGGAACGTCTCAAGCGCGCGCTGGTCAAGGCGGAGAACGCCAACCGGGTCAAGCTGGTCGGGCTGAAGGCGGACCGCATTCCCGTGTTGCCCGGCGGCCTGTCGATCATGCTCGGCGTGTTCGCCGAACTCGATATCGAGCGCATGGACGTGACCGATGGCGCGCTGCGCCTCGGCGTGCTGTACGACCTGCTCGGCCGCACGCATCACGAGGATATGCGCACCATTACCGTCGATCAGTTCATGCGACGCTATGGCGTGGACCGTGCCCAGGCGCAGCGCGTGCGACAGGCCGCGCTGGGCTTGCTGGCACAGTTTCCCGAGCCGCGCAATGAGCGCCGCGATGACAATCTTGCGCTGCTGGGCTGGGCTGGCGGGCTGCACGAGATCGGCATGACCATCTCGCACAGTGGCTATCACAAACACTCGGCGTATATCGCCACCCACGCCGACATGCCTGGCTTCTCCAAGACCGACCAGGCACGGCTGGCGACGCTACTGCTCGGACACGCCGGCAAGCTGGGCAAGCTGTCAGGCAGCGGGAAGTTCCTCGACTGGCGCATGCTGTTCAGCCTGCGCCTGGCCTTCGTGCTGTGCCGGCGCCGCGCCGACGAGCCGCTGCCGGAGATCACCGTTGGTCAGCGCTCGGACGAACTGGATGAGGGCTTCGAAGTCCGCTTGCCGAAGGCCTGGATCGAAGCCAATCCGCTGGTGGAATACAGCCTGGCGCAGGAAGCCGATGAGTGGGAACGTATCGGCAAGCGCTACAAGGTGGTCTACGCCTGAGCAAGAGGGCGGGGGCCGGCCGGCAGGCGGCCCCCGGTCAATGACCCGATGTTGCCTGTGCGAGCCAGCGCTCGCGCAGGAACTGTCCGGATCAGGCGCCGCGGTTCAGGCCGAGGAAATGGCGCGCGTAGCGGGGGTTCATATCGTTCACGCGCAGCAGCGTGAGGAAGTCCGCGACGTTGAAGTCGGGATCCCAGGCCGGCATGCCGCAAATGCGCGCGCCGAGCCGCAGGTAGCCCTTGATCAGTGCCGGCGGTTCCACCTCCAGCGTCTGGTTCAGCTCATCGATCGGCAAGGCCAGGCGCGGGAAGGCGTGGTATTCGATCGGCGCCAGGGCACGCTCCGCGAAGACGCGGTAAAGGCTGGCCGCATAGTGGCCGCCGTCGCTCATCGGCACGCTCGCGCATCCTAGCATCGACTCGATTCCCCAGCGCTGCAGGTACTCGCCAAGGCCCCCCCACAGCGCCATGATCACGCTGCCCGAACGGTAGTCCCGGTGCACGCAGGAGCGCCCCAGTTCGACCATCTTGGGTTTGAGGTGGGCCAGGCGCACCAGGTCGAATTCCGACTCGGCATAGAGGCAGCCGATGCGCTTGGCCTGGTGCGGCGCCATGACGCGGTACGTGCCGACCACCTTGAGCGTGGTCATGTCGCGCACGATCAGGTGGTCGCAATAGGCGTCGAACATATCCACGTCGAGTTCCGGCGTCGACGGGTTCAGCCTTGCGCCCATTTCTTCGGCAAAGACTTTGTAGCGCAGGCGTTGCGCCTCGACTACTTCGTCCTGGTGGCGCGCCCACGCCACGCTGAAAGCAGGCTGTTCATGCCCTTGTTCATTTGCCTGTGCAGGTTGCTGGCGATGAAGACGCCTCCGCGCCGAATGGCCGGAGAGGCCATTGGGCAAGGAATCGAACAACGGCTGGGTGGGCGTCGGTAGCTCTCGCATCAGTATGTCCTTACGGTGACGAAACTGTTGCGGTCGAATGTAGAGAGGGCAGGTGACAGTGCCGTGAAGCCGCTGTGACGGTTCGGTGACGATGGCCAGGCAAGTGGAGCCTGCCTGGCCCGGGAGGCAAGAAATCTCTGGAAAAGTCAGAGAAATTCAGGATTGATGACGGCCCGCAGCACCACCTGGGATTCGCTTTCGCGGGTGCGGCCCGATAGCCACCAGATGCCGCTCTTACGCACGCTCCAGTTCATCTCGGTGCCTGCCAGCATCAGGCTGGCAAGGCGGCCTAGCCACGGCTGGTGGCCTACGAGGACAGTGTGCTCGGCGCCCTGCGGCCAGTCGACCGCGGCCAGTACCGAACTGACGTCGGCGCCTGGAGCGAGCTCGGGCAATATCTCGGCGTTCTCCCGCAGGGCGGCGGCGGTCTCGCGGGTGCGCAGCGCCGGACTGCAGACAACACGCGTGCCGGCCGGAAGGTGCGCGCGCAGCCAGGCTGCCGAGGCATCCGCCTGCTTATGGCCGCGCCTTGTCAATGGGCGCTGCAGGTCGGCATTGCGGCTGAGGCCGAGCGAGCCAGGCAACTCTTCGGCTTCGGCATGGCGCCAAAGGATCAGATTCATGGGGGCGGGGTATTCGGACTAGGGGGGTGGCTTGAGTATGGCTACGCCTGCAGGTGCATGCAAGGCGGGCAAACACCGGCCAAACGGGCTTGCAGCATCGCAAGCCCGGATGACGCGCATGTGACGGGCACCTCATGCCAAGACCGCCGGAAACGCATACGGCGCCAGCACGTGGATGCCAGGCCTGGGGGATCAGGCCGGCGTTGCCACGGCGACGCTTCCGGCAGGCCCTTGCCGGTACCAAGGCGGTACCAATGGCCAGATGTTTCCCTGGGCCGGACCGCCGCTATGCGGTGCCCTGGGAGCGCGCTTGGCGCAACGCTCGCTGGCGGCGAGTGTGGAAGAAGATCAGACTTTGTGGCGGAAGTTAATGCGGCCCTTGGTCAAGTCGTAGGGCGACATTTCCAGCGTCACGCGGTCACCGGCCAGGATGCGGATGCGGTGTTTCTGCATCTTGCCCGAGGCATAGGCCCAGATTTCCACGCCGTTTTCCAGCGTTACGCGGTAACGATTGTCGGGCAGGGCTTCCGAGACAACGCCGCCAAATTCAATGAGTTCTTCCTTAGCCAATCTTCTTCCTTTACGGCAGCCTTGGGCTGCATGATTTAGGTAAATCCGGTGAGGCGAGCGCGGGCTTGCCGCCTGCTGACTCGCGAGGTCCGGGTGCCAGCAGTGACAAGCGCCGGCTTGCTTGGTTGCGCCTTGGAGTTGCGGGAGGCAAGCTGACCCGGACCGGCACGGCCGAAGCGCGTGCAACGTGGTCCACGTTAGGGAATCGCCAGGGGGCGCGTCAGTGCCCGGCCGATTGCCTTGCCGGTTGCGGCCCAAGCTAATGCGGCCGAGCTACCGTGATAGGCGCGGGGCAATGAAGCGGGCAAGATGTTCCCGGTGGCTTGCCGATACTGCGTCGCAGTATAAATTGCGGCTTGATTGCAGATTTCGGCAAGGGCGCCCGGTTACAGGGCATGCTGCATACACCCCGGGCTAACGCGCGATTATACCATGCCAGTGCTGCCCGGGCGTGGTGTGCTCTCGGGTACCTTGTTGGTTTCCACTCGCAAAAACACGAAAAAAAGCCCGCGGCCGGGTAGGTGACGGGCTAAAAGTGGTGTGGGCGTTCTGCGGATCCGCCCGCGATCAGTGTCGTCGTTCCGGCTCTCGCGGGGCATCCCATGTTCATGGCATTGCCATGGAATTGGTGCGGCGCAGTGGAGGGGGCGGCAGGCGAGTGGCCGAGATTCGGCCCATGTACCAACAGTGGACGAAAAAAAGGCTTAGACCCTATGGTCTAAGCCTTTGATCATATTGCCAAATACTGGTCGGGGCGACATGATTCGAACATGCGACCCTCTGATCCCAAATCAGATGCGCTACCAGGCTGCGCTACGCCCCGAAGCGTCGGATTGTAGCCCGGCTGGGGGGCACGGGTCAAATTTTACTTTTGCACCGGCCGCGCATGGCGCTGGCCGGTGCCGGTAGCGCTGCCGTATTCGATGGGTAAGGTTCGCTTGACTTGGTCGCAAGCGCTGACATAATCCGCACACCGCAGCGGCCAGACCCCGCGCCCGGTCAGGCGCAAGGGGAAGCGTGCCGCCTGCCGGACTGGCGCCGAGCATGAAAACAAGAGTGCCCTCGCCACGATCGCGAGGCCCAGCCCTCGTCCGCCGGGGCGCATGAAGTCGGTCAGATGCGTAAAAAGAATGAATGGCGAAAACCTTGGGTCCGCGCGGGTCCTGGGGCGCAAGGTGGCGTGATGGAACGCCACCTGCCAAGTTGGACGGGGAAATCATGTTTCAGTCGCAAGTTAGTATGCTCGTCGCGGGTCTATTCGGGTTGCAGATGGCAGTGGTATTCGCCGTCTTGCAGCGCACACCGGGTATGGGCCGGGCGGGCTTGAATTCCTGGGCGGTTGGCGACCTGTTGGTAACGGCCGCCACGGTCTTGCTTGCCGCGCATGACTATCTGCCGGAATGGCTGACGCTCAATCTGGCGGACATGGTCATGACCGCGGCGCTGTCCTTGATGGTTTACGGCACGCGCTGCTTCTTCGGCAGGCGTGGGCGCGCGGGCGCACTCTGCCTGCTGAATCTTGCGGTGCTGGCCGGTGCGGTCTACTTCGATTGGTCGGGGGCGCCGCCATCGGGGCCGGCGCTGCTCTTCGCCCTGGCCAATATCTATCTTCCGCTCGCGTTGCTGCGCGTCGTGGCGGCGCAAGTGCCGGCCAAGCGCGGCACCGGGCGGCTGGCGGCGCTGTCGCTTGGGTTGATCGCGCTCGCCTGCGCGGGTATGGGCGTCTATCAGGCAGCCGACCTGGCCCTGCTTCCTGCCGGGCTCGCCTGGCTGGCGAAGGGGCCACCCGAGGGAACGTTCACCC
The DNA here is from genome assembly GCF_056398185.1 of Cupriavidus sp. 05L310. Lineage (NCBI taxonomy): Bacteria > Pseudomonadati > Pseudomonadota > Betaproteobacteria > Burkholderiales > Burkholderiaceae > Cupriavidus > Cupriavidus sp. 05L310. The sequence goes on along the minus strand of NZ_JBFTOX010000041.1, from coordinate 11,983 downwards.
TCCTGCACGCCTTCGGCATCGTCAGCCTGTCGGTCAGCTTCGCGCTGATGGCCCACGACAGCCTGCGCCGCCGGCTCGAGCATCGCGCCAGTTATGACGATCTTACCGATTTGCTGACGCGCGGCGCTTACTGGGAGGCGCTGGAGGATGCCTGCAAGCAGGCGGACCGCCTGCAACGTCCTTTGACCGTGGCCTTCATCGATCTTGATCACTTCAAGGCCATCAACGATCTCTACGGCCACCTCGCCGGCGACAGCGTGCTGCGCCACTTCAGTGGGTTGCTGCGCAAGTCGGTGCGCACGGGCGATTTCGTCGGCCGGCTGGGTGGGGAAGAGTTCGGCATCGTGATGCCCGATGCGTCACTGGACCAGGGGCGGGCGATCAGCTTGCGGTTGAATATGCTGGTGCGCGCAACGCCATGCCCGTCCGAGCCGGATGCGATCTCCTACACGGTCAGCGTCGGCATGGCCGAGCGGCTGCCGGGAGAGGGCGCGGATGCGCTAATGCGCCGAGCCGACAATGCCCTCTACGACGCCAAGACAATGGGTCGGAATTGCGTTTCCACGCAGCCCGTCGAGCGAATTGCCGGCATGGCAAAGACACCGCGCATGCGGATTTCGCAGGCATCGTGACGATTGCCTGTGCGGCGCGCCGTGTCGGGGCGGTAGGATAGGCTGCGGCTCTGAGGTAGAATACCGGGCTTCGTATCGGTAGTCTTCAGCAGTTTCCACGTATCCGCCCTTAGCTCAGTTGGATAGAGCACTCGCCTTCTAAGCGAGCGGTCACACGTTCGAATCGTGTAGGGCGGGCCACCTTCTCCCGCATTCCCCACAAGTCCGGATTAAGATTCCAGGGTTGAGCCGCGGTTTTTGGCCACGGTCTCGTTTCCCGAGGTGTCCCCATGGCAAAGTCCCCGGCAGGCAGTGCCAGGAAGCTGCGTCAATGGCTGGCCGGCGGCGCCTGCCTGTTGTTGCTGGCGGCTGCTGCCCGCCATGCCTTGTTCCTGGCCGTTGAACGTGATGCGTTCGAACCCAAGCCGGCCGGCTCCGCCGATGCCATGACCCCCGACCGCCTGGGCGCCCCGTCACGCCAGTTCGCTTTTTCCAGCGGGGCGCGCACGTTGCGCGGCTCTTGCGTATTGGTGCAGGCAGCCGAGGCGCCTGCCGTGCTGATCTATCACGGCGACGAGGAGAACCTGTCCGACTGGGCCAGCGCCCAGGCGCTGCTTTACCGTAACGGTGTTTCTTCCTGTGTGTTCGACTACAGCGGCTACGGCGCCAGCGACGGCAAGCCCGGCGTTGTCAACCTGCATGAAGATGGCGTGGCCGCTTACGGGCAGTTCCTTGCCGCTACGCCGTTGTCGTCCCGGCGCTATGTGATGGGATTTTCGCTGGGCTCAGCGGTGCTGCTTGATGTGATATCCACATTGCGCCCGGCGCCGGCTGGCCTGGTGATTGCAGCCGGATTCACGTCCGCGCGCGAGGCGGCGGTGGTGACAGGGCGGGTGCCGGCGTGGTTGGCGCGGCTGTTGCCCGAGCCGTGGGACAACGAGATGCACTTGCGTAATTTGCAGTTGCCGCTGCTGCTTGTGCACAGCCGCGCGGATGAGGTGATTCCCTTCGCGCATGCCGAGCGGCTGGAGCGTGCCGCCGCGGGGGCGCGGCGACTGGTGGCGTTGCCGGCGTTGCCGCACGATGCGGCGATCGAACCGGAGCGTCAGGATGCCTTCTGGGCGCCGATCATTGCTTATCTGCGCTCGGGTCTCCTGCCCGCGCCGGGCCCCGATTAGTTGGCGCGTGCCATGCGCGGTGGTCCCGGTGCCAGCTCGCCGCAGGCACTAAAAAGGGGCGCCGGCCAAAGCCGGGCGCCCCTTTTTTGCGATGGCCGGCCGCCCAGGCGGCCGCACCCGGATTACGCTTCTTCGGGCAGGCTCGCGCCCACCGTGTTGAAGCCGGCGTCGACGTAGGTGATCTCGCCGGTCACACCGCTGGCCAGGTCGGACAGCAGGAATGCGGCCACGTTGCCGACCTCGTCGATGGTCACATTTCGGCGCAGCGGCGCTGCTTCCTCGATATGGCCCAGCAGCTTGCCGAAGCCCTTGATGCCGGAGGCAGCCAGGGTCTTGATCGGGCCCGCCGAGATGCCGTTGGCACGGATGCCGCGCGGGCCTACCGAGGCGGCCAGGTAGCGCACGCTGGCTTCCAGCGAGGCTTTGGCCAGGCCCATGGTGTTGTAGTTCGGCACCACGCGCTCCGCGCCCAGATAGGTCAGCGTCAGCAGCGAGGCCTTGTCCGACAGCATGGGCAGTGCGGCCTTGGCCAGCGCCGGGAAGCTGTAGGCGGAAATGTCGTGCGCCACGCGGAAGGATTCGCGCGAGAGGCCCTCGAGGAAGTCGCCGGCGATCGCTTCGCGCGGTGCGAAGCCGATCGAGTGCACCAGCCCGTCGAGCTTGTCCCAGCTCTGGCCCAGTGCGGCGAAGGTGGCGGCGATTTGCTCGTCGCTGCCGACATCGCATTCGAACACCAGACTGCTGCCAAACTCCTTGGCAAAATCGTTGATGCGGTCCTTGAAACGCTCGCCGACATAAGTAAAGGCGAGTTCCGCGCCTTCGCGCTTGCAGGCCGATGCGATGCCATAGGCAATCGAGCGGTTGGACAGCAAGCCGGTAATCAGGATTCGCTTACCTGCGAGAAATCCCATAACTTCTCCAATGATGTTCGAGGTGGACGGGCACGGTTCGTGCAATCGCGTCCGGGTTGCAGCGCGCGCCGCGGTGGCTGCTTGGCAGCAGGCTGACGACCGGCAAACTAGCGGTGCCGCGTACTGGAATGTCCGGATGGCTGAATGCCGGCCGAACCCATGTAAAATTGTCTCATAACTTGACCGCGCCGCAGACGGCCGCGGACGAATCCGATTCAGGTGGAGGACCCCAACCGGATGTCTATTCGCGCACGTAGACCGCTTCAGGCGGCATGGCAGCGCTTCCGCACGATTGCGGCGCTGGGCTGTGGACTAGTAGCCCTGTGTGCCGCGGGTTTTCCCTTATCCGCTGGCGCGGCCCATGGTTTCGCGCAGTATGGCGGCCTCAAGTATCCCGCCGACTTCACCCATTTCGATTACGTCAATCCGGACGCGCCACGCGGCGGCACGCTGACGCTCGCGAATCCGGATCGCCGCACCAGCTTCGACAAGTTCAACCCGTTTACGCTCAAGGGTACCTCCGCCCCCGGCGTGAATTCGCTGATGTTCGAATCCCTGCTGATCGCCAGCGCCGACGAAACCGCCAGCGCCTATGGCTTGCTGGCCGACGACGTGACCGTGGCGGCGGACGAGCTGTCCGTCTCCTTTCACATTCGGCCGCAGGCGCGCTTCAGCAACGGCGATCCGGTGCTGGCCAGCGATGTCAAGTATTCCTACGACATGCTGATGAGCAAGGCATCCAGCCCAGGCTACCGCAGCATGTGCACCGATGTGAAAGCCGTCACTGTGGTGGATCCGCACACGGTGCGCTTCGATTTCAAGCAGCGCAATGTCGAGTTGCCGCTGATTGTCGGTTCGCTGCCGGTCTTTTCGAAGAAGTGGACCGCCACGGTACCGTTCGACAAGCTGACCTTCGAGGATCCCGTGGCCAGCGGGCCCTACCTGATCGAGCGCTACGATGCCGGGCGCGGCATCAGTTTCAAGCGCAATCCAGCCTATTGGGGCAAGGACCTGGCGGTGCGGCGCGGCACCTTTAACTTCGATCGCGTGGTCTACCGCCTCTACAAGGACGAGACCGCCAAGCTGGAAGCCTTCAAGGCCGGCGAGTTCGACGCCATCGTCGAGTACAAGGCCAAGAGCTGGGCCAAGAGCTATGAGGGCAAGCGCTTTAGCAACGGCGAGTTGGTGAAGACCGATTTTCCGCATCGCAACGGAGCCGGCATGCAAGGCTTCGTCATGAATATGCGCAAGCCGGTGTTCCAGGATGTGCGGGTCAGGCAAGCCATGATCCTGGCGCTGGATTTCGAGTGGCTGAACCGCCAGCTTTTCTACGGTGCTTACCGGCGTCTCGATAGCTGGTTCTCCAACAGCGAACTGGCAGCCAGTGCCACCTTCGACGGCCGGCCAGGCCCCGGCGAGCTGGCGCTGCTGGAGCCGCTGCGCACACAGTTGGCGCCGGAGGTATTCGGGCCTATCGTGACGATGCCTACCACCAATCCGCCGCGCTCCCTGCGGGACAACCTGCGCGAGGCGCGCAGGTTGCTGGCGCAGGCGGGGTGGACCTACACGGATGGTGCGCTGCGCAATGCCAAGGGTGAACCTTTCGTCTTCGAGTTCCTGGATGACGGCGGCGCCATGAGCCGCGTCATTACCACTTATGTGCGCAACCTGGAAAAGCTGGGCATGGAGGTGAACCAGCGCACCACCGATTTCGCGCTATACCAGAAGCGGCTGGAGGACTTCGACTTCGATATGGTGTCGATCCGCTTCCCGGATTCGCAGAGCCCCGGCAACGAACTGCGCGACCGCTTCAACAGCGAAGCCGCAGGCACGCCCGGTTCCGATAATCTGTTCGGCCTGAAATCGCCCGCCATCGACCGGTTGGTGGACAATGTCCTGCACGCCCATACGCGCGAGGAACTGGTCAACGCCGGGCGCGCGCTGGACCGCGTGCTGATGCACGGCTACTACATCGTGCCCAACTGGTATAGCGCCTCGCACCGGGTGTCATATCGGAAAGAGCTGGTCTATCCGCAGCGCTTGCCGCACTACTACACGGCCGAAGGCTGGATACTGAGCGATTGGTGGCGTGCCGACACCAAGCCGGCCGCTCAATAAGCGCGACAAGGAAACAAGATGCTCGCCTATCTGCTCAAGCGCGTATTGCTGATGATCCCGACCCTGATCGGCGTCATCACCCTCACCTTCGCGGTGATCCAGTTCGTGCCGGGGGGGCCGGTCGAGCAGATGATGCTCGAGCTCAAGGGCAGGGGGGGCGGTGGCGGCGAGGCCAGCGGCGGCGGCGCGGAATACCGCGGCCGGCGCGGCGTGGACCCCGAGAAGATCAAGGAGATCCAGGCCCTGTACGGCTTCGACAAGCCGCCGCTGGAGCGCTACTTCATGATGCTCAAGCGCTTCGCCCAGTTCGACCTGGGGCAGAGCTATTTCCAGCACCGCAGCGTGTGGGAGCTGGTGAAGTCGAAGATGCCGGTCTCCGTCAGCCTGGGTCTATGGACCTTCTTCCTGACCTACCTGATATCGGTGCCGCTCGGTATCTCCAAGGCGATCCGGGCGGGCAGCCGCTTCGATGTGGTGACCAGCATGGTGGTGCTGGTGGGCTATGCCATTCCCGGCTTCGTGCTGGGTGTGTTGCTGCTGGTGCTGTTCGGGGGCGGCACGTTCGTGCAGTGGTTCCCGCTGCGCGGGCTCACGTCGGACAACTGGGAGCAGCTCTCGCTGATGGGCAAGGTAATGGATTACCTTTGGCACCTGGTGCTGCCGATCACCGCATCGGTGGTGGGCAGTTTTGCCGTGGTTACCATGCTGACCAAGAACGCTTTCCTCGAAGAGATTCGCAAGCAATACGTGCTGACCGCCCGCGCCAAGGGCCTGGCGGAGCGGCGCGTGCTGTGGAAGCACATCTTCCGCAACGCGCTGATCCCGCTTGTGACCGGTTTCCCGGCGGCCTTTATCGGTGCTTTCTTCACGGGTTCCCTGCTGATCGAAACGCTGTTCTCGCTCGACGGACTCGGCCTGCTGTCCTATGAGGCCGTGCTGCGGCGCGATTACCCGGTCGTGCTGGGCACGCTCTACCTGTTCACCCTGATCGGCCTGGTGACCCGGCTGATTTCCGATGTCTGCTATGTGATGGTCGACCCGCGCATCCACTTCGAGGCAGTGCACCGATGAAATTCCGCTCGCGCACGCTCCCCAACGGGCTGCCGCATTCGCCCTCGCCGCGCCAGCGAGCCTGGCAGCGGTTTCGCCGCAATCGCCTCGGCTACTGGAGCCTGATCCTCTTTGTTGCCATCTTCCTCCTCAGCCTGGTTGCCGAGACCTTGTCGAGCGACAGGCCGCTGGTGGTGAAGTACAAGGGCGAATGGTATTTCCCCATCGTCAAGACCTACGCCGAGAACACCTTCGACGGAGACTTTCCTACCAGGGCGGACTACCTCGATCCCTTTATCCGCGACCGCATCACCAGCAATGGCAATTTCGCGATCTTTCCGCCCAACCGCTATTCGTACGATTCGATCAACTATTTCTCCAAGGAACCCAATCCGGCGCCGCCTTCGGCGGAGAACTGGCTGGGTACCGACGACCGCGGGCGCGACGTGCTGGCACGGCTGCTCTACGGCTTTCGCGTCTCCGTGCTGTTCAGCCTGGCCCTGACCCTGATCGGCGTGGTGATCGGCACCCTGACGGGCGCCCTGATGGGCTTCTTCGGCGGGCGCTTCGACCTGTTCTCGCAGCGCGCCATCGAGATCTGGAGCTCGATGCCCGAGCTCTATCTGCTGATCATCTTCGCCTCGATCTTCACGCCAAGCCTGGCGCTGCTGATCATCCTGCTCTCGCTGTTCGGCTGGATGGGTTTGTCCGACTACGTGCGCGCCGAGTTCTACCGCAATCGCTCGCTCGATTACGTCAAGGCGGCACGGGCGCTCGGACTCTCCAACGTACAGATCATGTGGCGCCACATCCTGCCCAACAGCCTGACGCCCGTCATCACCTTCCTGCCATTCCGCATGAGCGCCGCCATCCTGGCCCTGACCAGCCTCGACTTCCTTGGCCTGGGCGTGCCGCCCACCACCCCTAGCCTGGGTGAGTTGCTGGCGCAGGGCAAGGCCAACCTCGATGCCTGGTGGATTTCCTTGTCGACCTTCGCCGTGCTGGTGGTGACCCTGCTGCTGCTGACCTTCATGGGCGACGCGCTGCGCGATGCCTTCGATACGCGCCTGGGCCTGGCCCAGCTACGCGGACGGGTCGAGCCGAAGGCGCCGGAAGGTTCGCCCGCGGCCGAGGTGACGCCATGAGCGCACTGTCGCAAGCCAGCACCGTGAATGGTGTGCAAGCGGTGCAAGCCAAGGAGGGCGCTGGCGGTCCGCTAATGTGCATCGAACGCCTGTCGGTCACGTTCGGCCATGGCGACGAGGCCACCCGCGCGGTGCGCGATGTCAGCTTTGACCTGCGTGCGGGCGAACGCTTCGCGCTGGTGGGCGAATCCGGCTCGGGCAAGACGGTTACCGCGCTTGCCATGCTGCGCCTGGTGGAGGACGCGCGTTACCAGGGCGCGGTGCGTTTCGAGGGCCGCGACCTGCTCAAGGTCTCGGAGCGCGAGATGCGGGGCATTCGTGGTGCCGACATCGCCATGATCTTCCAGGAACCGATGACTGCGCTCAACCCGCTCTACACGATCGGCAACCAGATCGTGGAGACGCTGGCGCTGCATGAGGGCCTGGACCGGCGCTCTGCGCGCGAGCGCGCCATTGCGTTGCTCGAGCGCACTGGCATCAGTGATGCGGCGCACCGGTTCGACAGCTTTCCACACCAGCTATCGGGCGGCCAGCGCCAGCGCGCGATGATCGCCATGGCGCTGGCCTGCCGGCCCAAGCTGCTGCTGGCCGACGAGCCTACCACTGCTCTCGACGTCACCATCCGCGTGCAGATCCTCGAGTTGCTGCGCGACCTGCAGGCTGAGTTCGGCATGGCCGTCATGCTGATCACGCACGACCTCAACCTGGTGCGGGCTTTTGCCCAGCGCGTGGGCGTGATGGAGAAGGGCGTGCTGGTCGAGGTGGGCGAAACCACCAGCGTTTTCGCCGCGCCCCAGCATCCCTACACCCGCAAGCTGATCGACAGCCGGCCGCGCCGGGAGGTGCTGCCGTTGGTGCCGCTGGCGCCGGTACTGCTGGAAGCGCGCGGCTTGTGCGTGAACTATGCGCGCAAGCGCAGCGGGCTGGCTGGCTGGTTCGGCCGGGATCAGTTTGCCGCGGTCAAGGGCGTGGATTTTTCGCTGCGCGAGGGCGAGACGATCGGCATCGTGGGCGAATCGGGCTCCGGAAAGACCACGCTGGCTCACGCCGTGCTGAACCTGCAGCGCCGTAGTGCCGGCGAAATCCAGTTCCTGGGCCGCAACCTGGACGAAGTCTCGCGGCGCGAGCGTAGCGTTTTGCGCTCGCGCTTGCAGGTGGTGTTCCAGGACCCGTTCGGTTCGCTCTCGCCGCGCATGACCATCGAGCAGATCGTGGGGGAGGGCCTGGCACTGCATCAGCCGGGCCTTTCGCGCGACGCCATGCGGCAACGCGTTACCGAGGCGCTGCGCGAGGTGGGCATGGACCGCACGGCCCTGGGGCGGTATCCCCATGAGTTCTCCGGCGGCCAGCGCCAGCGCGTGGCGATCGCGCGCGTGCTGATCCTCAAGCCGCAGGTGCTGGTGCTCGATGAGCCGACGTCCGCGCTCGATGTCTCCATCCAGCAGCAGGTGCTGGCGCTGCTGACGCAACTGCAGCGCAAGTACAACCTGAGCTATCTCTTTATCAGCCATGACCTGGCCGTGATCCGCGCCATGGCGCACCGGGTCATCGTGATGAAGTCCGGCGAGGTGGTGGAGGCGGGAGAAACCGAGGTTGTGCTAGGTGATCCGCAGCACGCATACACCCGCAAGCTCATGATCGCGGCCGAAATTGGTGCAGGCGACCCGATTCCGCCGCAAGTTGGTGCGGCCGAACTCAGGGTGTCACCCGATTGACCTGCCGCTGACATAATCAAACCGAGAAAGCATCTGCGACTTCCGTTGTATAGCCTTGATTACAAAGCACTTTGTCTGAATTTTGTAACGAACTTTGACATGTGGATGACAACCTTATACCATCCGGCGAGAACTAATTTTACGGGTGGTTCGCGCGTCGCTTATGCACAGCGCGGGTGGCTTGCGTCACTTGGCGCGCTTTTTGCGTGCGATCCACTTCATTGATTTCAGGCCCGCCCCGGTGTGTTTGCCCGGGCCCGGACAAGAACGATTCATCAGGAGAACCAATGCAGCGAACGGTGCTTCATTCCCTGGCGCGCGCCGCCGTAGGAATAGCCATTGCCTGCGGTGCCACTCTATCGAATGGAGTGCTGGCTGACACGGTCTTCAAGGATCCCGACGCCCGCATCGACGCACGTACCGAACTCAGCGCGGAGCCGCATCCGGAAGGCAAGCGCGGCTTGCTGTCTTCGGTCATGAACTCGACCAGCCATGTGGCCAGCAAGGCCGGCGACTTGGTCATGAATGCCCTCGGGTTGATCGGCGTGCGTTACCGCTTCGGCGGCAACAGCCCGGAATCGGGCCTCGACTGCAGCGGTTTTGTCCGCTACGTCTTCAACGATACCTTTGGCTTCATGCTGCCGCGCCGCTCGGTCGAGATGAGCCAGGTTGGCACCACCGTGGCAACCAGCGACCTGCGCCCCGGCGACCTGGTGTTCTTCAACACCATGCGCCATACCTTCTCGCACGTTGGCATCTACATTGGTGACAACAAGTTCGTACATGCCCCGTCCACCGGCAGCAAGATTCGTGTCGATGACATGCGCGCCTCGTACTGGGTGACGCGCTACAACGGCGCGCGCCGTATCGACGATATGCCGCAGGACAGCGGCAGCGCCAGCAACCTGGGCAATATGGTCGAGACGCTCAAGCGTTTCGATCCCAACGCAGGCGGTCGTTCGCTCTACGGCGGCTGAGGCGAGGGCGGGCCCTGTCCGTGCGTGTCACAACGAAAAAGGACTGCCTCGCAGTCCTTTTTCGTTGGCGCCGCCTCCCGGCGGCATGTGCTCCCGCGGCCGTTATTGCGCGGCCACCGTTCCGGCGGGCCGCGAGCGCGCCAGGGCAAGCCTGTCGCGCAGGCTCGCCATGACCGCGGAGGCCGCTTGCTCGCCAGCCAGGATGGCGCGGTTGCGCGAGGCGAAGTCGCTGCCACCCATGTCCGGCAGGTCGGGGCGGATTACCACATCGGCATGCGCCAGGGCCATCTTGCTGATCGACTGCCCCATGATGGCCGTGGTCTGCAGCAATACGCCGCTCTGGCCGCCGTTCTTCTGGCTGGAGGGCTCGGCGGAGATGTTCACGGCTATCACGAAGTCAGCGCCCATGGCGCGCGCGGAATCGACCGGTACGGGTTCGACCAGCCCGCCATCCACATAGTCATGCCCCTGGATCGAGACCGGCTGGAACACGCCCGGCACGCTGCTCGATGCCCGTACCGCCTGGCCGGTGTTGCCGCGCCGGAACAAGATGCCCTGGCCGGTCTTGAGGTTGGTGGCGACGATGCCCAGTGGCAGCTTCATGGACTCGATCGGGCGATTTGCGACCAGCCGGTTCACGTAGTTCTGCAGCGCCTCGCCCTTGAGCCAGCCGCCAAAGCGGGTGCCGAAGGGCAGGGCCCAGTCGGCGATGGTGGCTTCGTCCATCGTCAGCGCCACCTTGTTGAGTTGGAATCCGTTCATGCCCGATGCGTAGAGTGCCGCGACCACCGCGCCCGCGCTGGTGCCAGTGACCAAGTCCGGATGGATGCCCTGTGCTTCGAGTGCCTTGATCACGCCAATGTGGGCGAAGCCGCGTGCGGCGCCACCGCCGAGCGCAAGGCCGATCTTGATCGGCCGGGGTGGCGCCGTGGGCGGCGCAGCCGGGGTGTCCGGCGCTGCGGTGAGTGCGCCCGGTTTTGGGCCAAAGGAGCAGGCAGCCAGCAGGGCTGCCGCACCGGCACCAAGGAAGTTGCGTCGTTGCATGGAGTAACCGAGGGAGGAGAAATGGCGCGGTCGTCACAGCCAGCGTGGGCGAGGGCAGAATGTGCCGTCCACGTCGGCCGCACGTCCCGTGCGACAGCATTCAGACCGGACGCAGCATAAATGATTCCGCGCGGCCGGGCATTCCAGCGCGAACCGGGGGCGGTTGGCTGCGCCCTGCTTGCTATAATGCGGCGATCCGTGCGACACGCACTTCGTGTCCGGGTAGCTCCAACGTTAGGAGCATCGACCTTTGTTGGGACGCGGGAAGGCTTAGGCTGACCCGTCAATCTCAACCATTTCTTGCTTTGACGAACCTGGCCGCAAGGTGGGGGGAGTCCAGATGTTGCGATGGGGGCCAGAATACCGGCCCGAATCGAAGCTTGCTTTTTGCTGGATGAATGTCCAGCCATTGCCCAAGGGCGGGGACGCTCGCCTTTGGGCGAGTTCTCTGTAAACGCACGCTCCATGGCGGGTGTGGGCGTCTGCACAATTCGGTTTGTTGTGTAGGCGCAACATAGCATTCAATCCGGTCCATATGGGATCGGCGCTACGTTCTTTGGGACGGAGGCTAGCGCTCGCAAGAGCCCACCGCCGTCAAGCGCTCGCTGGTTAGGAGCACATGAAGTAAGAGAGTGAGGTTCCGGAGCGTAAGCTCTGCGCGTTATGGTTCGGTCGGACTCACCCGCGAGGGTGCTCTGATAGAGAACCTGCTATGCGACTAGCAGTAGCCTAAGGGGACATGCGTCACTGGTAACGGTGGGGTGTGAAGCTTCCCTGACAATGTAGCCCCCGTAAGGGTGCCCGTTCTCCGTGAGGGAAATGGGTGGAGACTCCGAGCAGCGATGGGGTCGAGGAGCTAGGCTGACTGGTATGGGTAATGTAAGTGAACTGCTGATAAACGTCGTAAGCATTGCAGTGCCAAAGCTGCTGATAGGCACTAACCAAACGGTACGTGGTCGGATGTCCCGCTGGATCGTCGGGACACGTCGCTAATGAACCACCGGCGAAAAGGCAGGCCCTAACCCAGTCGTGTAACGCGCAGGGAACGTGGTAAGCCCGTATGGCTGCCGAAGCGCAGTTAGCTTAGGCAGGCGAACCGCAAGGAACGCTGTTGGCTGTGCGGGTATGGGAGGTTGGAAAAAGCGAATGCCGGGCTGTAATGGTTCGGATAGGGGTTGAAACATCATCCCACGCGAAAGCGGGCAGACTTCCAACTGGTCTTTCGTCGCAAGAC
>NZ_JBFTOX010000040.1:0-87678 GCF_056398185.1 Cupriavidus sp. 05L310 | reverse complement strand
ACACCGACCCGCGATGCGAAGCGAGCCGTCAAGGTGTACCAGGCCGTATGGGGCGCCTCGGGATCCGGCGAAAAGAGCGGAAAAGAGGGACCCATGTTTGAGTATCGCCTTAAGGCGATGCGAGTTTGGGTCCCGGCCGCTCTTTTCGTCGGATCCCGAGGAGGTGTCGCCCCATCCGGCGCGCCTTCTTTGCCTACTTTCTTGGCAAGACAAGAAAGTAGGTCGCCCCCCGCAGGGGGGTGAAACCGCCTTTGACTTTAAGGTTTTAAGCCTTGGAAGTTGAAGTTGATTTTCAAACCCCGGGAGCATCCCCAACCATGCCCAAACAAAGCCCCCCCCTCCTCCTCTTCGCCCTCCCGGCCCTAATCCTCTTCACCGCCTTCTTCTGCCTCCCAATGGCAAAACTCCTGGCCATCAGCATCACCGGAGAAAAAGGCGCAAGCGTCTACTGGACCGTAATCTCAAGCCAACGCTATCTTCACAGCCTGATGGTAACGGTACTGCTCTCGGCAACCGTAACCCTGGCAACCCTGATCATCGCCGGCATCACCGGCACCTTCCTCCAACGCAACGCCGTCCCCGGCAAAGCGCTGCTGGTAGCCATGCTGACCTTCCCGCTAGCCTTCCCCGGCGTAGTCATCGGCTTCATGGTCATCATGCTGGGCGGCCGCAACGGCCTGCTGGCCATGGCAGGCGACTGGCTAGCCGGCGACCGCTGGACCTTCGCCTACGGCCTCACCGGCCTGTTCGTCGGCTACCTGTACTTCTCCATCCCCCGCGTCATCCTGACCGTGATGGCCGCGGTAGCCAAGCTCGACGCCTCCCTGGAAGAAGCCGCGCGCTCGCTCGGCGCAGGCCGCTGGCGCGTGGTGCGCGACGTCATGCTGCCCGCCCTGATGCCCGCCATGATCTCCAGCGGCGCGATCTGCTTCGCCACCAGCATGGGCGCCTTCGGCACCGCCTTCACGCTGGCGACGCAGCTCGATGTACTGCCGCTCACCATCTACAACGAGTTCACCAACTACGCCAACTTCGGCATGGCCGCAGCCCTGTCCGTACTGCTCGGCACGGTCACCTGGGCCTTGCTGGCGCTGGCGCGCTGGTTCTCGGGCGACGCCGTCGCCGCCACCGCATGAGGATTGCCATGACTACGACTTCCCGCCGCGGCAACGCTTACTGGCTGCAACTCGCGCTCACGCTCCTGGTTTGCCTCTTCATGGTGGTCCCGGTGGTGATGTCGGTGCTGGCCGGCCTGACCAACAATATCTTCATTGGCATAGCCAGCGGCCTGACCACGCGCTGGCTGGCGGAGGTATGGTCGCTCTACCGCAATACCATCTTCCTGTCGCTGGGCATCGCACTGGCCTGCCTTGCCTGCACGCTGGTGCTGGGCGTGCCGGCGGCCTACTACATGGCGCTGCGGCGCGGCCGCATCACGCGCCTGATCGAAGAGCTGCTGATGCTGCCGGTGGCAGTGCCGGGCCTGGCTACCGCTCTCGGCCTGATCCTGCTCTATGGCGGCTGGCAGGCGTTCCGCACCAGCTGGGTATTCATCCTGGTGGGCCACGTCCTGTTCACGCTGCCGTTCATGGTGCGCTCGGTGCTGGCCATCATGTCGGCCATCGATATCCGCACGCTGGAAGACGCCGCCGCCAGCCTGGGCGCGAGCCGGCTGCAGCGCTTCTTTACGGTGGTGCTGCCCAACTGCCGCCAGGGCATCCTGGCCGGAGCGCTGATGGTGGTAACGCTCTCGGTGGGTGAGTTCAACCTGACCTGGATGCTGCATACGCCCACCACGCAGACATTGCCCGTGGGTCTGGCCGATAGCTATGCATCGATGCGGCTGGAGATCGGCTCGGCCTACACCATCGTGTTCTTCTTCATGATCATTCCGCTGCTGGTGCTGATGCAGGGCCTCTCCGCGCTCGGCGCGCGCGCCCGCAAGCACCAGCCGCTTGCCGACAGCGGCGGCGCCGGGGCGATCTCCGGCACCGATCCGCTTTCCCCATCCGAGGCCCGCCATGCATGAACCGACCCCCATCACCCTGCGCCACTGCGGCAAGACCTTCGCCGACGGTACGCTGGCGCTGCAACCCCTCGACCTCGACATCGGCGCCGGCGAAACCGTGGTCCTGCTTGGTCCTTCCGGCTGCGGCAAGACCACCACGCTGCGCATCATCGCCGGGCTGGAATTCCCCGATCCCGGCGGCGTGGTCATGTTTGGCGATAGCGATGTGACGCCCCTGCCGATCGAGCAGCGCGGCGTGGGCATGGTGTTCCAGAGCTATGCGCTGTTTCCCAACATGACCGTGGCGGAGAACATTGCCTATGGCCTGCGCGTGCGCCGGACCGATCCCGCCGCGCGCCGCCGCCGGGTGGACGAGATGCTGTCCATGATGCAGCTCGGGCCCTTCGCCGAGCGCCGCATCGACCAGCTCTCCGGCGGCCAGCGCCAGCGCGTGGCGCTGGCCCGCGCCATCGCGGTACAGCCGCGCGTGCTGCTGCTCGACGAACCGCTGACCGCGCTGGATGCCAAGCTGCGCGATGCGCTGCGCGCCGACATCAACCAGTTGCTGCGCAGCCTGCATATCACCGCCGTCTATGTCACCCACGACCAGGCCGAGGCGATGGCGCTTGGCGACCGCATCATCGTGATGGACCGCGGCCGCATTGCCCAGACCGGCACGCCGCAGCAGATCTACCGGGCGCCGGCCAATGCCTTCGTGGCGGATTTCATCGGCACCATGAACCGCTTGCCGGCGGTGCCGGAAGCCGGTGCCTGGCGTGTGCCGGGTGGTCTGGTGCCGCGCCAGGACAACGCAGCGGGCGCCGCGCAGCCGGCCCGCGCCGAACTCTTGTTCCGCCCCGAGGACGTGGCGCTGGCCCGGGCCGAGGAGGCGCACCTGGGCGGCTCGGTCGTCACCGCGCTGTTCCTGGGCAACTACACGCGCTTGCTGGTCGACGTTGGCGCACCGGCGCCGCTGGTCGTCGACACCACCCGGCGCGATGCCTGGCATGCGGGCGACCGCGTCGGCCTGCGCCTTGATACCGGCCACCTGATCACGCTTTCCGAAGCGCTCGCAGCATGAACTCCCTGACCAGCACTCCGGGCAATCCGGGCAACCCCGGCGATCCGGCCGGCACCTACCTGCTCGCCCACATCACCGACCTGCACATCAAGGCCGGCGGCAAGCTGTCCTACCGCATGGTGGACACCGCCGGCGCGCTGCAGCGCTGCATCGACACGTTGCTGGACGCGCCACAGCGGCCGGATTCGGTCGTCATCACCGGGGATCTCGTCGACTTCGGCACCGAGGCGGAATACCGCTTCCTGCGTGGCATCCTGCAAGGCCTGCCGATGCCGGTACGGCTGCTGCCGGGCAACCATGACCACCGGGCTACCTTGCGCCGTGTCTTCGCGGATCACGATTACCTGTTCGCCGCCGGCGATGGCGATGCGCCCATCCACTACAGCGTGGAAGCCGGCCCGTTGCGCCTGGTTGCCTTCGACTGCACGGTGCCGGGCAAGCCTGGCGGCCGGGTCGATCCCGCCGCGCTGCCATGGCTCGAAGCCACGCTGGCGGCCGAGCCGGACCGGCCCACGCTGTTGATGCTCCATCATCCGCCCTTCCACACCGGCATCGGCCACATGGATCAGCAGGGCCTGGCCGGCGCCGGACTGCTGGAGGCGGTGGTGCGCCGGCATCCGCAGGTGGAGCGTGTGCTGTGCGGCCATTTGCACCGGCACATCACGTGCCGCTTCGGCGGCACGGTGGCCATGACGGCGCCGGGGCCCGCGCACCAGGTCACGCTGGACCTCGACCCGCAGGCCGCTTCGCGCTTTCGCATGGAGCCGCCCGGCTACCTGCTGCACTGGTGGCATTCCTTGCATGGGCTGGTGAGCCATGCGGCGGTCATCGGCGCATTCGGTGCCGACCACCCCTTCTTCGATGCCGCCGGCAAACTGATCGACTGAGCGGCGGCCGGACAAAAAAAACCCACAGCCGGGTGGATGTGGGTAATAAAGTGGTATGGGCAAGTCGCGGAAATCGCCCACGTCCGTATGGTGACACCCCGCGGCCGCGAGTGAAATAATCTTTCCGGACTAGAAGGCCGCCATGCGTCGCGCAGGCAGTCCCCAGTGTGCCTTCCGGCCACATCCCGGAAACCGCGTGGGCGCGCACGGCGCGGCACGGCCGCCCCGGAACACAAGCCGGGCTCTGCATTGCGTATCCCCTCTTTAGTGGGGAAATGGACAACACTGCAATAATCTAGTCCAATTCGCCCTTGACGATCGCTTTGAACCGGCGCTCCTTTCGCATTACCGTGGTTCCAGCGGCCGCTGCCGGCGCGCCGGCCGCCGTCCAACTTCCTACCATGCTCAACGCCCACCTGCTGCTGATCGACGACCACACACTGTTCCGCACCGGCCTGCGCTTGGTGCTGGCTGACAGCCCAAGCGTGGCAAGCATCATCGAGGCGGGTTCCGTCATGGGCGCGGTGGAGACGCATCGCGGCGCCACCGTGGATATCATCCTGCTCGACATCCAGATGCCCGGCCTCAACGGCATCGAAGGCGTCAAGGTGTTGCGCCGCCATTTTCCCGTTGCGCGCATCCTGATCGTTTCCGGCACCTCCGGGCTGGAGACCATCCCGGCCGAGGTACGCAAGGAGATTGCCGGCTTCCTGCCGAAATCCGCGGACAGCGTCCAGATCGAGATAGCCATCGCCGCCTGCCAGCAGGGCGACACCTACTTCATTCCGGACCCGACCGGCGAGAGCCACGACAATCCGGACGGCACGCCAAACGGCACGGCCAACGGCATCGCATACCAGTCCAGCTCGCTCACGCCGCGCCAGCTTGAAGTGCTGGAGCAACTCAGCCAGGGCCGCTCGAACAAGATCATTGCCCACCATCTGGGCCTCTCCGAGAACACCGTCCGGGTTCACGTGGCGGCCATTCTCGATCACCTCGGCGTAGTCAGCCGGGTGGAGGCGGTGCTCGAGGCGCAGCGCCGCGGCCTGGTGCAGACAGGCAGGTAGGTCATGGCCTTGCTCATCCCCCGCTTCGACGAACCGCGCCTGCTGGCCGCGGAAATGGAACTGATCGACCAGAGCTTCGGCATCGCCATGTTGGGCTGTGCGCTGGCGGCCTTCATCCTGGCCCTCGGGCTGGCGCTGGGCGGCGGGCATCCCGGCGCCTTCCCGTGGGCCCTCGCCATGGGCCTGGCCTGCGCCGCCGGGCACTTTGGGCGGCGCAGGCTGCCCGAGCGCACGAGCCAAGCCAAAGCGGGTCTTTACGCCCGTGCCATGACGGCCTTGCTGACACTGATCGGCGCGCTCTGGGGGCTGGCGGCATGGCTATACATGGATGTGAAGTCGCCCGCGACGGTGATCTGCATCCTGTCGCTGATCGCCGGCATGAGCGCGGCCGCGCTGGCGGTGTTCTCCGCCTGCCTGCCGGTCGCCGTGGGCTTCTTCGTGCCGGCCATCGTGCCGGTCTGGGCGGTCTTCATCGCCACCGGCGATGCCGCCTATCTGGCCATGTTCCTCGGCACGCCGCTCTATCTCGTTGTGCTCATGATCTTCGCGCGCAACTACGCGCGCGTGGCGCGCCACGGCATCGCGCTGCGCTTTGCCAACGTGGAACTGATCTCGCAATTGCGCGAGCAGACCGCCCGCGCGGAAAACGCACAGCGCGAGGCAGAGGAAGCCAACCGCGCCAAATCCGTATTCCTGGCCTCGGCCAGCCATGACCTGCGCCAACCGCTGCACGCGCTCGGCCTGTTCGTGGTCACGCTGGGCCGGTCCGATCTCACCGACAAGCAGCGCCAGTTGCTTACGCACATCGAGGCCGCCTCCTGTGCCGCGCGCGAGATGCTCAACACGCTGCTGGATTTTTCCAAGGTGGACGCCGGCGTGATCACCGCCCGGCCGCGCGCGTTCCTCCTGCAGCCGTTGCTGTACAAGCTGGAGAACGAGTTTGCGCCGCAGGCCGACGGGCGCGGCCTGTTCTACCGCACCCGGGATACCACCGCCACCGTGTTTGCAGATCCGACGCTGGTCGAGCTGATCCTGCGCAACCTGATCGCCAACGCCATCCGCTACACCAGCCAGGGCGGCGTGCTGGTGGCATGCCGCCGCCGGGGCAAGAGCATGGTGCTCGAGGTCTGGGACACCGGCGCCGGCATCCCCGCGTCCCAGCATCGCGCCATCTTCAAGGAGTTCCACCAGTTGGGCAACCCGGAGCGTGACCAGCGCAAAGGCCTGGGGCTCGGCCTGGCCATCGTGGAAGGACTGGCCCGCACCATGTCTACCCGGATCCTGCTGAATTCGCGGCCCGGCCGCGGCTCGGTGTTCCGCTTCGCCCTGCCCGTGACCGAAGACCGTGCCGAGACACCCGCCGCCAGCTTGCACCAAAGGCCCGGTCTGCGCGGGCTGCGCGTGCTGGTGATCGACGACGACCAGGAGATCCGCATCGCCATGAGGGCGCTGCTGGAGAGTTGGCAAGCCGTTTGCCTGGCGCTGGAATCCGAGGAAGAAGCGCTGGCGGCGCTTGACACCTTCAGACCCGACCTGTTGCTGGCGGACTACCGCCTGCGCGGCGAGCGCACTGGCCAGGAAGCGATGATGGCGATCCGCGAGCGGCTGGGCCACGCCCTGCCCACCGTCATCATTACCGGCGATACCGCCCCGGATCGCCTGCGCAGCGTGCATGCCGGCGGCGCCGCACTGCTGCACAAGCCCGTAGTGGCGCAACAGTTGCATACCGCCATGACCGCCCTGCTGCGCGATGCGGGCTGGCGCCAGGATATCCCCCGCTCCGCCGCCGGCAATGGCGCGGACCGCATGGCGCGTGCCGGGCGCTGAGGGGCCTGAGCGGCTCGCCAGCGCCCCTCGCCCCCTCATTCATGCGATTTTCGTATTAATTGATCCGTCCTATTAATTGGACTTAGAGCCAGTGCCCACCCAAACTGCATCGTGACAGTCGGCACGGGCGCCATCAGCAAGCCGCATCGCTTTCTCGCCAACGTGCCGCCAGGTTTCACCGATCCTAGCGAGGAGCCACCATGAGCACGCAGCCCGAACTGCCAAGACACGACTTGCTGATCGACGGCAAGCGCCTGCCACCCGGCACCGGAGAGTATTCCACCGATATCAACCCTGCCACGGAGCAGCCGATCGCCCTGGTCGCCCAGGGCAGCGCCGCCGACGTGGACTTGGCGGTGACCGCCGCGCGCGCCGCGCTCAAGGTCTGGAACGGCCTGCGCGCAGCCGAGCGCGGCCGCATCCTGTACCGCTTTGCCGAACTACTCGAAGCCCATCAGGAGGAACTGATCGCGCTCGAGAGCCTGGATGCCGGCAAACCGCTGGCCGCCGTGCGGCGCCAGGACATGCCGGCGGTGATCGATACCGTGCGCTACTACGCCGGCTGGGCCGACAAGATCAACGGCCAGGTGGTACCGACCCGCCCCGGCGCGCTGACCTACACCGTGCGCGAGCCGGTCGGCGTGGTCGCCGCCATCGTGCCGTGGAACTTCCCGCTGATGATCGGCATGTGGAAAATCGCGCCGGCGCTGGCCTGCGGCTGCACCCTCATTGTCAAACCCGCCGAGATCACGCCGCTGACCGCGCTGCGCGTCGGCGAACTGGCGCTGGAAGCCGGCCTGCCGCCCGGCGTGCTCAATATCGTCACCGGCAAGGGTAGCGTGGTAGGCAATGCGCTGGTGGCGCATCCCGGCATCGACAAGGTGACCTTCACCGGCTCGCCCGGCGTGGGGCGCGGCATCATGCAGGGCGCCGCCGCCAACTTCAAGCGCGTCACGCTGGAACTGGGCGGCAAGTCCGCCAACCTGATCTTTGCCGATGCCAACGTGGACGCCGCCGTGCGCGCGGCCGCCTCCGGCATCTTCTTCAATGCCGGCCAGGTGTGCTCGGCCGGCTCGCGCATCCTGGCGCAGCGCGAGGTCTACGACGAGGTGGTGGAGAAGCTCGCCGCCCGCGCCGCCTCGATCCGCGTGGGCGATCCGGCCGCGCCGGAGACCACCATGGGACCGCTGGTCTCATCCGCGCAGATGAAGACCGTGCTGGACTACGTGGAGATCGGCAAGCGCGAGGGTGCCATCGCGGTGACCGGCGGCGAGCGCGTGGGCGGCAAAGGCTATTTCGTGCAGCCCACCGTGTTCGCCAACGTCGAGCACGAAATGCGCGTCTCGCAGGAGGAGATCTTCGGCCCGGTCGCCAGCGTGATCCGCTTCGAGGACGAAGCCGACGCCGTGCGCATCGCCAATGGCACCGCATTCAGCCTGGCAGCGGGCGTGTGGAGCGCCGACATCGGCCGGGTGCACCAGGTAGCCGCAGACCTGAAGGCCGGCACCGTGTGGATCAACACCTATGGCCACACCGACGTACGGCTGCCCTGGGGCGGCGCCGGCGACTCCGGACTGGGCCGTGAACACGGAGACGCCGCCATCGACAACTTCACCGAGCCCAAGGCGATCTGGTTGTCGCTGCGGCAGTAGGCGAACGAGGGGAGGCACGGCGGCGCCTCCCCGCCCGACGCCAGGAGGGTTAAGATCGCGGATGCGCCGGCATTGCCGGATTTGCCGGTGTTGTTCTTGGCATTGCGCGCCACACGATCCGTTCATTACGTCCCTCCTCCATGCCTGACAGACGCAAGTTCCTGCGCGCGGCGGCCGGCACCGTTGCCGGCGCGGGCGCGCTTTCCCTCTTGCCGCCCGCCATCCGCAAGGCGCTCGCCATTCCCGCCAACCATCGCACCGGCAGCCTGCGCGATGTCGAGCACGTCGTGGTGCTGATGCAGGAGAACCGGGCCTTCGACCATTACTTCGGGGCAATGCGGGGCGTGCGTGGCTTTGCCGACCGCTTCCCGATACCGGTGGCCGACGGCCCGGGCCTCGCCGGCAAGACTGTCTGGTACCAGCGCGACGTGAGCGACCCGGCCGCACCCGCAACGCTCGCGCCGTTCCATCTCGATACGGAGCACGTGTTCGAACTCATGCGCGTCACCAGCACGCCGCACACCTGGTCGAATACGCAGGACGCCTGGGGCCAAGGCTGCATGCAGCAATGGCCCACCTTCAAGAAGCGTCACGCCATGGGCTACTTCAAGGAGGGCGACGCGCCCTTCCAGTACGCGCTGGCCAATGCCTTTACGGTGGCGGATGCCTACCACGCATCATTTCTCGGCGGTACCAATACCAACCGCTGCTTCCTGTGGAGCGGCACCAACGACCCGCTGGGCAAGGGCAACGGCCCGGCCATCGGCAACGCCTACAACAAGCTCGGCGGCGGCAAGCCCGATGGCGGCTATGCCTGGACCACCTATCCCGAACGGCTCGAAGCCGCCGGCGTCAGCTGGCAGATCTACCAGGACATGGCCGACAACTACGCGCTCAATGCCACCTTCGGGTTCAAGACCTACCGGGATGCCTATCGCGGCGTGCCGGGTGCGCAGGCCGCGCTCAGGGACAAGGCACTGGGCACGCGCAACCTGGACCTGCTGCGCCAGGACGTGCTGGAAGGCCGCCTGCCGCAAGTGTCGTGGATCTGCCCCACGCGGCAGGGCTCCGAGCATCCCTCCCCGTCCAGCCCGGCGCAGGGCGCGGCCTATGTGTCCGCCGTGCTCGACGCGCTGACGGCCGACCCGGCGGTCTGGAGCAAGACCGTGCTGCTGCTGATGTATGACGAGAACGATGGCTTCTTCGACCATATGCCGCCGCCGGCGGTGCCGTCGTACCTCGCGTGGCACGCGGACCCGGCACAGGCCACGCTGGCCGGCGCCTCCACCGCCGACACCCGCGGCGAATACCACGAGCTGATCACCGGCGTGGAAGCCGACGACCTGCCGCGCTACCTGCATCGCCCATACGGCCTCGGCATGCGCGTGCCGATGATCGCCATCTCGCCGTGGAGCAAGGGCGGCTGGGTCAACTCCGAGGTGTTCGACCACACATCGGTGATTCGTTTCATCGAAGCCCGCTTCGGCGTGCACGAGCCCAATATCACGCCGTGGCGCCGCGCGGTCTGCGGGGATCTCACCTCGCTGTTCGATTTCGCCGCGCCGGACCAATCCGACGCCGTGGCGTCGCTGCCAGCCACCGCGCCACGGGCGGCGCGAGCGCGGGCGCTGAAGGGCACGCGCACACCGGTCATCCCCGCGCTGCCAGAGTTGCCCGTGCAAGCCGGCGGCACGCGCCCCTCGCGGGCGCTCCCCTATGCGCTGCACGCGCAGGCCCTGGCAGATGCCGGCAGTGCCGCGCTGCACCTGAGCTTTACCAATAGCGGCCGGGCCGGGGCCGTGTTTCATGTCTACGACCGGCTGCACCTGGAGCGCCTGCCGCGCCGCTATACGGTCGAAGCCGGCAAGCGCCTGGCGGGCAACTGGGACACGCGCGCCGACGGCGGCCGCTATGACCTGTGGGTGCTCGGCCCCAACGGCTGGCACCGGCATTTCACCGGGACCGCGGGCGCAGTGCCCGCACCGGAGATCGGGATCGTCTACGACATCCCCGCGCAAAGCCTGCGCATCACCTTGCGCAACGATGCGGACCAGCCCTGCACGTTCATGCTGGCTGCCAACGCCTACGTTAGCGGCGCGGCCCGCAGCACTACCGTGGCAGCCCGCACCAGAAGCACCCTGGCATGGCCAGTGGACGCATCGGGCGGCTGGTACGACTTCACCGTGACCGTAGCCGCCCTGCCCGGCTACGCGCGGCGCTGTGCCGGGCGCATGGAAACCGGCGCGCCCTCGGTGAGCGACCCCGCCATGAGTGGCCGTGCCATCGGGGAGCAATGGCAGCCGGCGGGATCCTCGGCGCCTGCGTGAAGAACTTTCCCCAGTCTTGCAAATTCGTGCCGGCCAAACTCCGTGCAGCCCCTAGATCTTCGGGATGCGCAAGGTCTTGCTGATCATCAGCGAGCCAGACAGCACGAACAGCAGCGCGAGCGGATGCAGGTCCGCCGGCCCGATGGCCCACACGCCGCCGTAGAGCGCATCGCCCACCCGGCCCTGCCATGCGCAGAAGGCCAGCACGCCGGTCAGCAGTACGCTGGTGGGAATTGGCGTGCCCTCGAAGTACGCCACCTTGTCGCTGCCCTCGGACAAGATCTCGGCGGTCACGTTGAAACGTGCCAGGCGGCTCACGCCGCAGCAGACGAAATACACCAGCGCCGCCATGTCCCAGCCACCGCGCATGCCGGCGGCAAACGCCAGCGTTGCCGGGCCGACCCCGAACGAGATGATGTCCGCGAGCGAATCCAGCTCGCGGCCCAGCGCGGAGTGCTGGTGCCGCCAGCGCGCGATGCGGCCGTCGAGCACGTCGAAGATAAAGGCCGCCGGCGCCAGCGCTGCCGCCGCCATGAAATGGGCGGACGACTGCGTGGCGACGTAGAACATGGCGAAGAACACCGATGCCATGCCGCAGGCCGCGTTGCCCAGTGTGAACAGGTCGGCGAGATGCAGCTCGCGGACCATGGAGAAATGCTTGGGACGTTCTGGTGTGGATGCCATGGGGCGAACTCCTGAATCCTCTGGCGCATGAAAACTCCCGGCTCGCCAACAAGAAACGAACCAGGCGGCGGCGTGACTAGAAACGCAATCCCGCGTCGCGCAACGCGCTGGCGGTTTCACCTGCGCCGACGTGACGCACGGCCTGCCAGCCCAGGGACCGTGCCGCCGCCACATTGGCGGCGCTGTCATCGATAAACAGCAGCTCCCGCGCCGCGATTCCCGGCAGGTGCGCACCGATGCGCGCCTCCATCAACCGGTAGATGGCCGGGTCGGGCTTGGCGATGCCAACCTCGCCGGACACCAGGATATCGCGGAACAATGACAGGAAATCGCCACTGCGCACGGCGTGCGGATAGGTCTCGCTGGACCAGTTGGTCAGGCCGAACAGCGGCACCCGCGCGACGTGCAGGCGCCGCAGCAACGCCACGCCGTCGGCCAGCGGCCCGCGCAGCATCTGCGGCCAGCGGTCATAGAAGGCGCGGATCAGGCCGGCCTGCGCCGGATGCTCGGCCACCAGCGACTCAGTGGCCTCGCGCAGCGGCCTGCCCGCGTCCTGGCGGATATTCCAGGCGGGCGAGCAGACTTCCGACAGGAAGCGGGCGCGCTCTTGCGGGTTCGGGATCAACTGGCGATAGAGGTACTCCGGGCTCCAGTCGAACAGCACGCCACCAAAATCGAACACTACGGCACGGACGGTCACGGTATCTCATTGGCTCGGTTGAAGACAAGACAGCATTCTCGCAGAGTCTGCCGGCCGTCAATATGAGATTTCTCTCAACATGCGGGCACGGCATTCCCCCTAAGCTTGCTGTTACCGGTCCATGCGCCCCGTGGGCGCCCCGGTCACGCAAGCGCCACGCCCCGACAGCGGCTGGCGCCGTGCCACGCAATCCGCCGAGCCCATGCCATGTCCCCGCCAAACCCCTTCCTTCCGCGCCTCATGCCAGCCTGCCTGGCATGGCTATGCATCGCGATGTCCGTCCACGCCGACGTGGGCCATGCCGAATCGCCGCGAACGCTGCCTGCCGCCGTCTCGCCGCAATGCGGCGCGCCGGCCACGCTGATCGCCAGTCTCCGCGACGCCAGCGAAGGCACGCCGTCCGTCGGCCGCAGGGTGGCGGTGGAGGCCGTGGTCACGGCGGACTACTCGGGCACCGGCGGCTTCAGCGGCTACTTCGTGCAGCAGGCCGACACCCGGCGCCAGAACCGCCCCGGCGTGTCGGAAGGCCTGTTCGTGCACGCGCCGCGCGCGGCGGCGCGTGCCGGCGACCTGGTCCGCGTGCTCGGCACCGTCGAGGAGCGGTCCGGCCAGATGCAACTGAGGCAGTCCGGCCAGGCAACGGTCTGTGCATCGGCCCAGGCCGTCACCCCCGCCGTGGTCACGCTGCCCGTGCCCGACACGGGCGCGCTGGCGGCCTATGAAGGCATGCTGGTGCGGTTGCCGCAGACCCTTACCGTCAGCGAAACCTTCGAACTGGGCCGGTACGGCAGCGTGGTGCTCAGCCATGGCCGTCTGCCGCTGCCCACCAACGTGGCATTGCCGGGCGCAGCCGCCGCCGCCCAGGCCGCCGCCAATGCCTTGAACCGCCTGACCCTGGACGACGGCTCCAGCCGGCAAAACCCGCCGCTCGTCATCCATCCCGCACCGGGTCTCGGCGCCTCGAATACGCTGCGCGGCGGCGATACCGTCGCCGACGTGCAGGGCGTGCTGGAGCGGCGCCATGGCAGCTGGCGCGTGCAGCCCGTTCCGGGCGCACCGCCACCGGTGTTCCGGCCCGCCAACCCGCGCACGGGCGCACCGGTACGCACCGCCCGCACCGACCTGCGCGTTGCCGCATTCAACGTGGAAAACTATTTCAACGGCGACGGCCGGGGCGCGGGTTTCGACGACCCCGACAACCGCGGCGCCCGGACCCCGGCCGAGTTTGCCCGGCAGGAAGCCAAGATCCTGAGCGCGCTGCAAGGGCTGAACGCCGACGTGATCGGCCTGATGGAGATCGAGAACAACGGCTATGGCGCGCTGAGCGCCATCCGCCGGCTGACGGACAAGCTCGGGCCCGACTGGCGCTTTATCGACCCCGGCGTGGAGCAGCTCGGCCGCGATGTCATCAAGGTCGCCCTGGTCTACAACGCCCGCACCGTGGAACCGGCAGGCAAGCCGGCCACGCTCGAGCTGGGCCAGCGGACCCGCCAGCCCCTGGCCGCCACCTTCCGCCTGCGCGGCCTTCCGCGCAAGCTCACGGTAGTGGTGAACCATTTCAAGTCCAAGCGCTGCAACGATGCCCGCGGCGCCAATGCGGACCAGCGCGACGGCCAGAGTTGCTGGAACCCCACGCGGGTGGCGGCAGCCGCGCGGATCGCGGACTGGCTCGGCACCGCGCCCACCGGCGTGCCGGACGATGGCCGGCTGGTGATCGGCGACCTCAACAGCTACGCGCAGGAAGACCCGATCCGCCTGCTGGCCGAGCGCGGCTATGCCGACATGATCGCCCGCTTCGCCGGTGCGGGCGGCGGCGCCTACAGCTACGTCTACGGAGGCGAGGCCGGCTATATCGACCACGCGCTTGCCGATGCCGGTGCGGCCAGCCGCATTCTCGCGGCGCGCCACTGGCATATCAATGCCGACGAGCCGATCGCGCTGGCCTATCCGCTGGCCCACAAGAGCGAGGCCCAGCAACAATCCTTCTATGCGCCCGATGCCTATCGCTCATCCGACCACGACCCGCTGGTGGTGGACGTCGCCCTGCGCGACGATGCCGCCGCGCACGGCAACAGCACCGAGCCGGGCGGCAGCGCGGAAAGCGCCAACGCGGGGAACAGCGGCGCTGGCAATGGGGCGGAAACCGGCGGCGGGGGCGGTGGCGGCGTGGTGGATCCCTGGGTGATGGTGGCCCTGGCCCTGGCCGGCACCGTGGCGATAGCCGCGTGGCATCGCTTTGCCGGCCGCTCCCCGCTACGCTGATGCCCCCGCCGGATCGCGCCTGATGCTGTTGGCCAGATAGGCCACGATCAGCGCATTGGCGATGGCCAGCCCGATATGCAGCGCGCTGGGGTGAACCACTGCCTCATACATTTCAACCGGGATATAGATCGCACCCGACCATACCCCGAGCCACTTCGCCCAGGCCCGCTGGCACCACAAGCCGTAGGCCTCCGTGAAGCGCATGGCCGAGTACGTCGCGGCGGAGCCGCCGATGGCCCAAAGCCGCGCATTGCTCGGGTCGGACATCAGCGACAGGAAGATAGTCGGGTAGCGGCTTCCCGGGTTCAGGTGCAGGCGGGCAACGATCGCCTCGGCCAGCGCCTGCGCATCACGGTGCAGCAACGCTATGAGCCCCAGTCCGGCAAGGATCACCACCGCACCCTTGGCGGCCTCGAACAGCGCGATTCCCTTCAGGCCAGTGCCTGAACCGTGCTTTGCCATCTTGCCTATCCTCGTCAACGGTAAGGTGGCGATCGTACCCCGGCGCGGCGGCCAGCGGCAAACCCGGCGCCCCCGCCCAGGCGCTCAAGGCGCCGGGGCACACTGGTAACATTCCCCGGCCGGCGCCATCCGATGCCGGGCCGAGGCCGTCACATGAATCCCGAACACCTGCCCCTCCTGCTCACCCGCACCATGCCCTACGGCAAGTACAAGGGCCGCGTTATCGCGGACCTGCCCGGCAATTACCTGAACTGGTTCGCGCGCGAGGGCTTCCCGCCCGGCGAGATCGGCAAGCTGCTGGCGCTGATGCACGAACTCGACCACAACGGCCTGGCCAGCCTGCTGGACCCGCTGCGTGGCCGTTAGCGCATCCGCAGCCTGCCGGCTCAACCCGCGGCAATCCTGTGAATGGACCGCCCCTGCGCCGTGCAGGGACTCGTCGCTTTCGCCAGTGCCAACCCGGGCAAGGTGACGCCGGTGTCCTATAAAGCGCCGGTCCGGCACTGACCGAAGTGATGGGCGGGCAGGTCGATGGCATGTTCAACCAGACCAACGCGGCCCTGCCCCAGGTCAAGGGCGGCAAGGTCGTCGCCATCGCCCAGACGGCAAAGCAGCGCGTGCCACAGTTCCCCAGCCACGGGCGCCGGCATCCACATGGAAAGACGTCTTCGGCACCGCCAGGCACCGTGAGCGTAAGGCCAGGCGTTCGCGCCGGCTTTTGGTAGTACGATATCGCCCTTGCACGCATCGCCGTGTTGTCGGGAGAGAGTTTTGCCATCAGTGGATCGCCGTAGCGCCGGCTCATCGCGCGCCCGGACCAGGACTGAAGAACCATCGCAGAATGAGCGGGCCTACACCGGCCTGCGGGAGCGGCTGACCACGCTGGTCTACCGTCCCGGCGAGCATCTCAATATCTCCACCCTGGTGGACGATCTCGACATTGGCCGCACGCCGATCAACCAGGCGCTGCACCGGCTCGCCAACGAAGGGCTGGTGCAGATCCTGCCGCGCAAGGGCGTGGTGGTCGCACCGCTTTCCATCGACGACGCCCTGCACCTGATCGACGTACGGCTGGCCAACGAAACGCTGTGCGCCAGGCTGGCCGCCGAGCGCATCACCCCCGCCGGTTTGCAGAAACTCGAGGCCATCCTGCGCCAGGTCGACGATGCCGTGGCGCAGCGCGACCTGCCGCAGGTGACCCACCTGGACCGGTTGTTCCATGAACAGATCGCGGAAATTTCGGGTAACCCGATCCTGATCGAGATCCTCAAGGTGCTGCACGCGCGCTCGCAACGCTTCTGGGCCATCTCGCTGTCGTCCGAAGGGCACCTGGGCGAAGTCGGCGCCGAGCACCGCGCCATCCTGCAGGCGCTGCGCGACGGCGATGCCGCGGCGGCGGCCAGCTCGGTCACGGCACATGTGCTTTCTTTTCGCCAGTCCTTGCTGCAAGGCCGCAGCGAAACCGTCTTCGCGGCGGCGGACCAGGCTTAGCGCTCCAGCGGCTTGTTCGCCGTTTCCCGGGCGGCCAGCAAAGCCACCAGCGTCAACGCCAGGGCGGCACTGACATACAGCGAGATTGCCAGCGTCGAGCCATACGACTTGTACAGGCTGGCGATGATCAGCGGCGCGAAACCGCCCCCCACGATGCCGGCCAGCGTATAGGCCAGCGACGACCCGGCATAGCGCACCCGCGTGGGGAACTGCTCGGTCACGAAGGCCGCCTGCGGGCCGTACATCATGGCGTGGATGATCAGCCCGACCACCACTGCCGCGCAGATCTGCAGGGGCTGCGCGCTGTCCATCAGCCGGAAGAAGACGAAGGCCCACACCACCGCCAGCAAGGCGCCGGCGATATACACTGGCCGGCGCCCGAGCCGGTCCGACAGGCTGCCGAACAAAGGCACCGCAATGGCGTTGCACGCCGCCCCGATCATGGTCGCGGTCAGCGCCAGCGGCCGGGACAGGTGCAGCACGCTGGTCACGTAGGTCAGCGTGAATACCACCACCAGCGCATAGAGCACGTCGGAGCCAATGCGCACGCCGCCGGCCAGCAGCAGGCGCCGCCAGTGATCCACGAACACTTCCTTGATCGGGGTCTTGGCCGTGCTCTTGCGCGCCTCCATCTCCCTGAACATCGGCGTTTCCTCAACGCCCTTGCGCAGCCACAACCCAAAGACGACCAGCAGCACGCTCGACAGGAACGGAATGCGCCAGCCCCAGGCCTGGAAGTCCTCCGGGCTCAGCCACAGCGAAACCACGGCGATAAAGCCAGTGCCCAGCAGCGTGCCGCACGACGGCCCCACCTGGGTAAAGGAAGCATTGCGCCCGCGCTGGTGCTGCTCGCCGTGTTCCATCGACAGCAGGACCGCGCCCGCCCATTCGCCGCCGATGGCCGCCCCTTGCAGGAAGCGCAGCGCCACCAGCAGGATCGGGCTCCAGATGCCCCACGACATGTAGGTGGGCAGCAGACCCATCAGGCCCGTGGCCACGCCCATCAGGACCAGCGTGGCGACCAGCACGAAGCGCCGGCCGAGCTTGTCGCCAAGGTGCCCGAACAACACGCCGCCAAGCGGGCGCGAGACATAGCCCACCGCGTAGGTGGAGAACGCCAGGATCGTGCCGGTGAGCGGATCGAACGAAGGGAAGAAAACCGCGTTGAACACCAGCGCGGCCATCAGGTTATAGACGGTGAAGTCGTACCATTCCAGCGTGGTGCCGATGGTGCTGGCCGCGGCCAGGCGGCCCATCTTCGGCGCGGCGGTGCCGGTAGCGGCGGCACCGGATGCGCCCGGCGCGGCGGAAATCGTGTTGGCGTTGTGCATCACACCACCTCCCGCGCGAAGAGCTTCCACTTGAGTGCGTAGCGGGCAGCCTGCTGCAGCGAGGCGCCCAGCCGTTCAGCGGCTTCTTGCAATGCCAGTTCGCTCGCGGCTGCGGCGCTGCTCTCGATCACCAGGATGGGCAGCAACTGCCGGTCCGCCAGGCATTCCTTCGGCAAGGGCTGGCTCAGCTCCGCGTCCGGCATCAGCAGGTAGGACTGGACGAAACCGGCCCGCGCGGAGAGTTGCCCGCCCACCTCGCCAGCGAGATCGACCAGCGCCAGCGCGTCCTCCGGCTGCGCCAGCGGCAATACGGCGAGCCAGCTGCCGCTGCCCTGCCCGACCGTGGCGGTGACTTCGCTCACGCGGCGCATCGGCTGGCGCATGCGCGCCAGGTTGGCCACGGACCACGGCGTCTGGCGGCGGAACGCCGCCTGGTAGGCCGCGGACGTGAATGCCGCAAGCGACTCGGTGCGATACAGGCCGAGATACTTCGGGCCGCCCTGCACGGCCTCATAGCGCGCCGCGGAGATAAAGCCTTCGATACGGGCGCGCTCCTCGACATGCTCGCGGTCGTACCACTGATTGAAATCTGCCTCATCGGCCGCGTCCACATTGGACGCGACGAACAACATGCCCTGCGGGGCGATCCCCGCCAGGCGTTCCATCGCCAAACTCTCGGTCGCAAACATCTCGCTCATCAAACTCTCCGGTTGCCACGCTGATTCCAAAGCGGTGAGTTGATGATCGGCGCGATCACCGCGCGCGACAAACGGGTTTTTCTTCGTGTTTCCGATCAGTTTTTCTGTTCGACCCGGCCGCGTTCGCGCACCAGCGTAGCGCACTGCGGAGCTTCACTCCGGCGCGAACGGTGCGGGCAGCGAGCGCACGAAGCGATCCGATTCGCGGCACGCAAGCTCCGCGACCAGCCGGATCGCCTCCGACGCGGCGTGATCGAGATGGCTTACCACCAGACGCTGATGCGGCAGCGGCACGTCGCACGCAATCACGCGCAGCTCGCCGCGCTCGACTTCTTCGCGCACGGGCGCCAGCGGCATCAGCGCATTGCCAAAGCCGGCTTTCACCAGGCGCACGATGGCCGCGATGGAACTGACGCAGTGCACTTTGCCGACCGGCAACCCCGCCTTGCGGTACAGCTCCTTGAGCGCCAGGTGCGGCTGCGAACCGGGACTCATGGTGATGGTCGGGTGCTGCAGCAGCGAGGCCAGCTTTCCTTCACCCGGCTGTGCCGTCCCGGCCGGCCCGATCCACCCTATCGCCATCGGCAGGCACGGCGTGCTGGTGATGCCCTCGCCCACCGCGGGATCGGTCTGCAAGGCGATATCGATGCCGCCGGCACGCAAGGTCTTGTGCAGGCCTTCGGTGGTTTCCGAAGTGATCTGCACCTCGATACCGGGATAGGACGATTGCAGATGCCGCAGGAAATCCACCAGCCAGGTATGCACCACGCTCTCGATGGCGCCGATGCGCACCAGCCCCAGCAACTCATGGCCCGAGCGGCCCAGCACCATGATCTCCCGCTGCAGTTCCAGCAGCCGTTCGCCGTAACCCAGCAGGCGCAGGCCCACTGGCGTGAGCCGCAGGTCGCGCGCCTCGCGCTCGAACACGCGCGCGCCGATTTCCTGCTCCAGCGAGGCAATGCGATTGGACATCGCGGCCTGGGTGATATGCAGCTTCTCGGCCGCCGCGCGAAAGCTGCCGAGGCGGGCCACCCACATGAAGGCTTCGACGAAGCGCGTGTTCATGGCGCGGCACCCCGGCCCGGCCGCGCCCCACAGTGGTGCGCCCCTTCCGTCAAACCTGCTCCCGACCAGGTTGGTCCGGTTCCGGCAAATGCATGTTTATCGCCTTGTGAAATTTCACAGAATTAACAGGGAGATTGTATGCAATATCCGCGCCAGTGCTGTAGTGGCATTCCCTAGCTTGCCCTGGCGCCATCGGTGTCATGTGCAGCACAACAAACATCCCCTCTGACGTGGGGTGGTGCCCGCAGGAGCCCAGTGGGCGTAAGCCGGGGCGCGGCAAGGACCGGATAAGCGCCGCCGCGTGCGCTTTTTCCTCGCGCGCAAGCGCTACAATGCGCGTCCGCTCTGCCGGCAGGCAAGGGATGCGGCCTGCGACGGGCAGGCAAAACAGAGCCAGCGCTGAAAAAACAACAAGAGCAACAACCATAGAAAGGTCCAGTCTTGTCTTCGGAGCACTTTCCCAGGATCAAGGCGTTGTGGAACACTCGGGAGACGCTCTCGCGCGATGCGTGGGAAGAGTTCTATCAACGCGTGATGGCTGTTCTGGCTAACTACCGCCCGCGCGAGGCCGCGTCGCTCGACGACGCCTTGCCCGATCTGCGCCATCAGTTCTTCATCGAGCGCGTGATGCCCGGCGAGGGGCGCAACGGCCCCGCGCACGCGGACGACCTGCGCCTTTACTTCCGCCGCTTCCTGCTCGACCTGCAGCGCAGCGGCATGCCAGACATGCCGCCCTTCGCGAACCCGCCCTGCGAGCCGGGCGCCGGGCAGATCCATCGCGCCAGCCTCGACGCGTATGGCGTCAGCCCCGAATCCGCCGAAGCCGGCGCCAGGGCTTTCCTGGCTGGCTTGCCCGAGGCCTCGCGTTTGCTGTTGCGCGCCTGCGGTTGCGGCGGCACGGTGAGCGGCAGCCTGGCCGCACGTATTGCCGCCGGGCACTTTGGCGCCGGTTCGCTCGGGCTGGTGCATCGTCGTGGCGGCGATCGCCTTTCCACGGCGCGCCAGAACCTGGCGCCGGCGCACAGCCAGACCCTGCTGAGCCGCTGGCTTACGCAGACGCTGTGCAGCGGCACGCGAACCACCCCCCTCGATCCCGCCAACCGCGGCGACACCGAGGCCGCGCAAGCCCTGCTGGACATTCTCTGCACGATTGCATTGACAGAGCAGGCAAGGCAGGCGGACCCCGCCGCCAGCCAGCGCACGGCATGAGCACCCTCCACCCCTGCCTGAGCGTTGTCGCCGCGCGGCTCGAAGCCGGCAATGCCGCCAAGGTCGCCGACGAGGGCCCGCTGCCCGCCCTCCAGGCGGACGGCGCTACCGCCGCGGCCGGCACCGACTGGACAGCGCTGCCCATCCCGCCCGCGCTCGCCGCGGCCTTCGAGCGCTCGGCCCAGGCCCGTAGCCTGCGCGCCCTGGCGCTGGCGCCCGGCCAGTTCCGCGCGCTGCGCCACGCCCCCGCCTTCGGCGCGGTCCTGCTCGACCGCTGGAGCCCCGCTGGACAATGCTGGCAAGGCTGGCTCGCCACGCCCGACCCTGCCTATGCCGGCTCCATGGACATGGTGCTGGAGCAAGGCGACGATCCGCTCGATCCGCGCCTCGGCATGGTGTGCTGTGCCATGCGGGTGCAGGCGCGTGCCGACCAGCTTGGCGCCTGCCTCGGTGTACTCGCGGCCGAGCGCATGGCGATGGTGCGCTGGCTCGGCGAATGGGATCGCGGTGCCGCTGCCGGCAACCTGGCACGGCCAGGCGTGGTCGCCCGCGCCGAGGTACCGGGCGGCTATGCGCTGACCGGCTCGCCGCTGGCCGGGCCCGATGATCCTCGCCATGCCTACCGTGGATTGCTGGCGCGCGGCATTGCCAGCTTTGGCCTTGAGGTGGCGCTGCCGGTGCCGCAACCGGTAACCCAACCGGCGGCGCGCGGCGGGCGGCCGGACTGTGCGCAAGACACAATGGCAAGCACGGCCGGCAGCAGCGAGGGCAGGAAAGAAAGGCCCATGCCGCATCCACCAGCCGCCCCGGCTGGCCCCGCCAGCGGTGGCCGCTGGGTCAGGCCCTTTGCAGCCCTTGCCGCCGCCCTGGCCATCCTGCAATCCGGCCTGCTGCTGTGGCGCTACAACAGCGACAGCGCAACGCCGGCGGCGGCGCCCCGGGCCCCTGGCACCGGCGGCAACGACATCCGCGCGCAGTTCCGCCCGGAAGCCACCGAGGCCGAGATCCGTTCCTGGCTGCTGCGGCAAGGCCTGCAGATCGTCGGCGGACCCGACGCGGCGGGCCGCTTCACGCTGCACGCGGACGATGCGCGGCAAGCACTGCCAGCACCCGGTCCCGGCAATCCGCTCGCCCGGCCCAATCCCTGAGCACGGCGCGCTGCGTACAATCCGGATTTCGCTGGCGGCAATGGCATCGCTCTTGCACCAGCGCCATCCTCGTCCTACGCCATGCCTCCTCCGCGCAAAGACGCAGCCTCCGGACCGCGCGCTGCCGCCAACCCGCCAAAGAGCACCAATCCGCTCGACTACCAGCATGGCGCGCGCCCGGCCGCGGTCATGCCCAAGGAATTCCCCGACGGCGTCGTGGTTGCGGCCCATCGGCACGAGCGCGCGCAACTGATCTATGCGGTTGCCGGGGTGGTCGAGGTCACGGCCGGCCAGTCATTGTGGCTGGTCCCGCCGCAGCGCGCGCTATGGATGCCGGCAGGCGTGCAGCACGGCATGCGCGCCCGCGGCATGGTATCGCTGCGCACGCTCTATATCCGCCCCGAAGCGTGCCCGGCGGCCACGCCGGCGCTGCCGCAACTGGTCAATGTCTCGCCCCTGCTGCGCGAACTGATGCTGCGCGCCGCCGCGCTACCGCTCGGTCCCGCCGGCACCGCACGCGAAGACCGCCTGCTCGGCGTGCTGCTGGATGAACTCGCATGGTCGCCGGAGCAGCCGCTGTGCCTGCCCGCCAGCCAGGACCGCCGCCTTGCGCGCATCTGCGGCGCGCTGCGCGAGAATCCCGCCGATGCGCGCACGCTGGCAGAGTGGGCGCGGGAGGTGGGCGCATCGAGCCGTACGCTGGCGCGGCTGTTCGTGGCCGGGACAGGCATCTCCTTCGTGCACTGGCGCCAGCAGGCGCGCCTCTTGTACGCCCTGCCACGCCTCGCGGCGGGTGAGCCGGTCGCCACCATCGCCGCCGACCTGGGCTACGACACGGCCGGCGCCTTCGCCACCATGTTCCGGCGCTATACGGGCACCACGCCCAGCCAATACGCCAGGATGTCCGATCCGGCGCAGTGATTGACCTGGGCCGCGCAGAGGCCGGGCCGCTCCAGGCGTATCGTGACAGGCATGCGCTCCCGCGAGCGGGATGCGGGGAACGGGGAACCGCCACGGCAACAGGAACAGGATCAGGAACAGGACATGGCACGTACGGATATCGAATTCGTCTCCGAGGGCGTCACCCTGCGCGGGTGGCTCTACGAAGCCCGGCATGAAGCCAATGAAACGCCGGCGGACGCCTGCCCCGCCATCGTCATGGCGCACGGCTTTTCCGCTGTCAAGGAGCAGTACCTGGACCGTTACGCCGAAGTCTTCGCCGCCGCCGGCTTTGCGGTGCTGGTCTACGACCACCGCAACTTCGGCGCCAGCGAAGGCGCGCCCCGGCAGGAGGTGGACCCGGCGCTGCAAAAACGCGGCTATCGCGATGCCATCAGCTACCTGTGCGGCCTGCCCGGCATTGCGCATGACCGCATTGGCATCTGGGGCAGCAGCTACAGCGGCGGCCACGTGCTCGAGGTGGCGGCGCTGGACCGGCGCGTCGGATGCGTGGTATCGCAAGTGCCGCAGATCAGCGGCTACCTGTCGGCGTTGCGCCGCACGCGCGCCGACCTGGTGCCGGCAGCCCTGGCGTCCTTCGAAGCCGACCGGCTGGCGCGCTTTCGCGGCGAAGCCCCGGCCATGCTGGCGGCCGTCAGCGCGGATCCCGCCACGCCGTGCGCCATGGCCGGGGCCGACAGCTATCAGTTCTTCACCGGTACCGCCGCCTTCGCGCCCAACTGGCGCAACGAGGTCACGCTGCGCAGCGCGGAGATGGCACGGGAAAACGAACCGGGCATCCACATAGCCCGCATCAGCCCGACACCGCTGCTGATGATCGTCGCCGACAGGGATGTGCTGACCGCCACCGACCTGTGCCTGGCCGCCTATGAACAAGCCCTGCAGCCCAAGCAATTGCTGATGATTCCCGGCGGCCACTTCACGCCATACCTGGAGCACTTCGAGACGACCAGCCAGGCCGCGCGCGAATGGTTCGCCAGGCATCTGAAGGCCTGACCACGACAAAGGCCGCGGCAGCGCCCCGCCGCAGCCTTTGCACAGGGGCCCCTCAGTAGCCGGCGGCGCCTGCGGGCAGGTCCAGCCGCGCTACCAGGTCCGTCAGCGCCGCCGCGCAAGACACATCCACCTTCAGCGCGAGCAGCGCATCCGCACGGGTCTGGCCGAGGTTGATCGCGGCGACAGGCTTGCCCAGCTTGCCGGCGGCGAGGCAGAAGCGGTAGCCCGAGAACACCGTCAGCGACGAACCGATCACCAGCAGTGCATCGGCCTGCGCCAGCGCCAGCATGCTGGCATCCACGCGTTCCCTCGGCACGGATTCCCCGAAGAACACCACGTCGGGTTTCAGCACGCCGCCGCAATGTCCGCAGGCGGGAATGCGTACCGCCTCGAAGCTGGCCAGTTCAAGATGGGCGTCGCCATCGGAGGCGGGCAAGGCGCGCAACGCCGCCAGGTCGGGGTTCTCGGCTTCCAGCTGCGATTGCAGCGAGGCCCGTGTCCGGCGCGTGCCGCAAGCCAGGCAGATCACGCTGCCAACATGGCCGTGCAGTTCGATCACGCCGGTACTGCCGGCGCGCTGGTGCAGGCCGTCCACGTTCTGCGTCACAAGCTGGCGCAGGAAGCCGGCGGTTTGCAATTGCGCCAGCGCGAAGTGCGCGGCGTTCGGCTGCGCATTGGCAAGCACCGGCCAGCCCAGCATGCTGCGCGCCCAATAGCGCTGGCGCACCGCGTGCGAGCGGAAGAAGTCCTGCGCCTGCACGGGCGGCGTGCGCTGCCAGTTGCCCTGCGCGTCGCGGTAGCCGGGGATGCCGGAATCGGTGCTGATGCCGGCCCCGGTCAGTACGAGCAGGCGGGGATGGCCCCGCACGAACGCATGGAGATCGGCCAGGACAGGCTGGTCGGTAACGGGCACGGGCACGGGGGGGCTCCTTGTGCGTTGCGTGTGGCGTATTCGCCAGGCGAACCGGCGCCGGCGGCTCAGAAAACGGGGCCACCCGCGCTGGTGTCCGCCGTCTGGCCGGCGAGCGCCAGCCACGCCTTGAGTTCGGCGCGATAGCGCTCCATCGCCTCGGCGTGCAGGTCGAAAATGCAGGGCTCGCAGCCATTGCCGCAGCAATCGTTGATATCCGGCGTCGGCGGGGCAACAGGCCTGGGCGGCAATGCCGCCGCTGCCGGCTCCGGCGCGTTCACTGGTTCTGGGTTGCGTCCTGCCTTGGACGCCGGGTTTTCTTCCGACACCATCTGCTCCGATTGATTTGCCCGATCAGTATACGGTACGCCCCGGACCGGCAATCCCGGCGGCAAAGGCGGCGCACTGGTCAGCCGCCCGTCCCGGCCGCAGGCTTGCGGGCATCCAGCACCGCGCGCAGCCGGGTGACCGCCTCGGTGGATTCGGCCTCGATGCGCTTGCGCAACAGCAGGCGGTTGGTCAGCGCGAAAAGAAGGTTCGGCGCCGCGTAGCTGAAGTCGCGCCGGAAGCGCGTGCCCTGCGGCGTCGGGGCGAGCGTGTAGCGCACCGTTCCCGCCTCGCGCCCGTCGATGGTGCCCTGGATCATCCAGACGGAGGGGCGGCTGCGCTCGACCACGGTCCACACCACCTTGCCACGCCGCCCGGCCACCAGGAAGGTCTCGGTAACCTGCTCGCCAGGCACCAGCGGATGATCCGCCGCGCCGGCCACCGCCAGGGATGACGGATGCCAGTCGGGCCAGCTGGCGGGCGTGGAGACGTAATCGAAGACCACCGCGTCGGGTTGCGCGATCGTCACCTCGTTGACGATATGCGTAACGTCGCGCCAGGCGCGGGGCACAGGCAGCAGCAGGATGGCGGCCGCGCCCACCAGGATGAGCAGCGCAGCAAAAAGGGTTCGGTGCGGTCTCATGGCGAGCAACGTGAAAGGATGGCGCGCAGGACAACTGCGGCAATGCCAGCGGCCCTTCCGGCGCGTGTGGCCGCGATGCTTCCAGTTTAGTCAGCTTTGCCGGCCGCGTCGGGCCGGCATCGGATGAAGCGCGGCAACCGCGCGAGGGCGGTTGCCGCGGCTTGCAGACGCGCTTAGTGGCTCGCGGCCAGCGGGCCGGGGCCTGCCTGTGCCATCTCGGGCGTGGCCTCGGGCAAGGGCCCCCAACCGCCACCCAGCCTGCGCACCAGCGCCACCGTCGCGGAAGCGCGCAGCCCGGCCACCTGGTTGGCCTCGCGCTGCGACTGCAGCACCGTGCGGTCGGCGTCGATCACCGTCAGGTAATCCACCGCGCCGGCCTCATACCGGCTGCGCGAGATCCTGGCCGCGCGCCGGGCGCCGCCCAGCGCGCCGTCCAGCGCACCGGCCTGCTGGCTCAGCCAGCGCACATCGGCCAGGCTGTCTTCCACCTCGCGCAGCGCCGTCAGCACGCTCTGGCGATAGCCCGCCACCGCTTCCTCGTGCTGCGCGCGCGCCGCCGCCAGGTTGGCCTTGTTGCGGCCGCCGTCCAGGATCGGCTGCGCAATCGTGCTGCCTATCAGCGGCCCCAGCATCCAGGCACGCGACGACCACTTGAACAGGTTCGACAAGTCGTTCGATTCGAATCCGAACAAGCCGGTCAGCGTGATGCGCGGGAAGAACGCCGACTTGGCCACACCGATGCGCGCGTTGGCCGCCGCCATCAGGCGCTCGGCCTGCGCGATATCGGGACGGCGCTCCAGCAGGTCCGAAGGCAGTCCTGCCGGCACCGTGATCAGCGCGGCGTCGAGCGGGCGCGCAGCCAGCGTAAAGGCGCCCGGCGGCGCGCCGGTCAGCACCGCCAGCGCGTGCTCCTGGTTGGCGCGGCGGCGCTCGATGCCGGCCAGGTCCGCCCGTGCCGTGCCCAGCTCGGCTTCGGCGCGGGCGGGATCCAGATCGGTGGTCTCGCCTTCGTCGAAACGACGCTTGAGCAGCTTGAGCGCATCCTCGCGCAGCGTGATGGTGGCGTTGAGCAGGTCGCGCTCGCTGTCCAGCGTGCGCAGCGCAAAGTAGGCCTGCGCCACGTCGGCTTGCAGCGCGAGCTGCACCGAGCGGTACAGGTCTTCAGCGGCTTCGCCCTCCGCCCGCGCCGCCTTGACGTTGTCGGCCACGCGGCCGAACAGGTCGACCTCGTAGCCGGCGATGGCGCGCGCCCGCAATACCGTCTGCGGCGATACGCGCGTGCCGTCGGGCAGCCCTTGCGAGGCTGCCGAAAGCTGCGTGCGGGTCGGGTCCAGGCCCACGCTGAGCTGCGGGTACTGGTCTGCCTCGGCCACGCCGGTGAAGGCGCGCGCCTGCTTGACGCGGGCCGCGGCAATGGCGAGATCCTGGTTGGACTCGGTCGCCGCGTCAATCAGGCGGTCGAGATCGGCATCGCCGAAGATCTTCCACCATTCGCCGCGCTGCGCGCCTTCGGACGGGGTTGCCACCTTCCACTGGGCGCCTTCCGCCTGCGCGGCCTCGGCTTCCTTG
Source organism: Cupriavidus sp. 05L310 (assembly GCF_056398185.1). Lineage (NCBI taxonomy): Bacteria > Pseudomonadati > Pseudomonadota > Betaproteobacteria > Burkholderiales > Burkholderiaceae > Cupriavidus > Cupriavidus sp. 05L310. Next base: position 60,374 of record NZ_JBFTOX010000040.1, on the reverse strand, counting down.
TAGGCGGGCGTGGCGGCGGTGGCGCTCTCCGGCACCTTGTAGGTCGGTGCCAGCGAGCAGCCCGCCAGGACCAGGGCCACGGCCAGCGTGGCCAGGCGCGGCAGCGCCGCGGGCAGTAGCGATGTCATCCTGGATGTCATGGTTGCGTTCATTTCGATCATCCTTATTCAGCGGAGGCGATAGCCTTGTGGCTCGCCGACGGTGCGTCCGACACCTTGCGGCGCTCGCCGCGTGTCGCCAGCATGCGCAGCGCCACGTAGAACACCGGCGTCAGGAACAGCCCGAAGAACGTCACCCCCAGCATCCCCGCGAACACCGCCACGCCCATCGCGTGACGCATCTCCGCGCCGGCGCCGGTGGACACCACCAGCGGCACCACACCCATGATGAACGCGAACGACGTCATCAGGATCGGGCGCAGACGCAGGCGGCTGGCTTCGATCGCCGCAGCCACGATGGAGCGGCCTTCATGCTCCAGCTCCCGCGCAAACTCCACGATCAGGATCGCGTTCTTCGCCGACAGCCCCACCAGGACGATGAAACCGATCTGCGTGAAGATGTTGTTGTCGCCACGGGTCAGCCACACGCCCGTCATGGCGGCCAGCAGGCTGAGCGGCACGATCAGGATCACGGCCAGCGGCAGCGTCAGGCTTTCGTACTGCGCGGCCAGCACCAGGAACACCAGCAGCACGCACAGCGGGAAGATCCACACGCCCGCATTGCCGGCGAGGATGTCCTGGTAGGTCAGGTCGGTCCACTCGAACTTGATGCCCTTGGGCAGCGTCTCGGCGGCGATGCGCTCGGCCGCGGCTTGCGCCTGGCCCGAGGAGAAGCCCGGCGCCGGGCCGCCGTTCATGTCGGCGGCGGTGAAGCCGTTGTAGCGCACCACGCTATCGGGGCCGAACCCCTGCTTGACGGTGAGCAGCGACGACAGCGGCACCATCTCGCCGGCGGTGTTGCGCGTCTTCAGTTGCAGGATGTCCTCCGCGTGCGCGCGGAACTGCGCATCCGCCTGCACCTTGACCTGGTAGGTCCGGCCGAACTTGTTGAAGTCGTTGACATAGGCCGAGCCGAGGTAAGTCTGCAGTGTATCGAACACGTCCGTCACCGGCACGCCCAGCTGCTTGGCCTTGACGCGGTCCAGCTTCACGTCGAGCTGCGGCACGTTGACCTGGTAGTTGGTGAAGATACCTGCCAGCTCCGGCGTGGCGCGCGCCTTGTTGGTGAAGGCGTTGGTGGCGTCGAACAGCGCGTCGTAGCCCAGCGCGGCACGGTCCTCGATCATCAGCTTGAAGCCACCGATGGTGCCCAGGCCCTGGACCGGCGGCGGCGGGAACACGGCGATGAAAGCGTCCTGGATCGAAGCGTACTTGCCGTTGAGCTGCTGCGCGATGGCATTGCCCGACAGCTCCTTGGTCTTGCGTTCTTCAAACGGCTTGAGCGAGACGAACACGATGCCGGCGCTCGGGCTATTGGTGAAGCCGTTGATCGACAGGCCCGGGAAGGCAATCGCCGATTCCACGCCGGGCTGCTTGAGCGCGATGTCGGACATCTGGCGAATCACGTCCTCGGTGCGATCCAGCGTGGCGCCGTCAGGCAGCTTGGCGAAGCTCACCAGGTACTGCTTGTCCTGCGCCGGCACGAAGCCCTTGGGCACCAGCTGGAACACGCCCCAGGTCAGCGCCAGCATCACCGCGTACACGCCGAACACCGCGGTCTTGCGCGAGATCACGCCCTTCACGCCCTTGCCGTAACGGTCGGCACTGGCGCCGAAGAAGCGGTTGAAGCGGGCAAAGAAGCCGCCCAGCACCCGATCCATGGCGCGCGACAGCCAGTCCTTCGGCGCATCGTGGCCGCGCAGCAGCAGCGCGGACAATGCCGGCGACAGCGTCAGCGAGTTGAAGGCCGAGATGATGGTCGAGATGGCGATGGTCAGCGCGAACTGCTTGTAGAACTGGCCGGTCAGGCCCGTCATGAAGGCCAGCGGCACGAACACGGCGATCAGCGTCAGCGCGATGGCGATGATCGGGCCGCTGACTTCGCGCATGGCCTTGTACGTCGCCTCCTTCGGAGACAGCCCCTCGGCAATATTCCGCTCGACGTTCTCCACCACCACGATCGCATCATCCACCACGATACCGATCGCCAGCACCAGCCCGAAGAGTGACAACGCGTTGATGGAGAAGCCAAACGCGTGCATCAGCCCGAACGTACCCACGATGGACACCGGCACCGCCAGCAGCGGAATCACCGAAGCGCGCCACGTCTGCAGGAACAGGATCACCACCAGCACCACCAGCGCGATGGCTTCGAACAGCGTGTGGGTGACGGCCTCGATACTATGGCGCACGAACTGGGTCGGGTCATAGACGATGCTGTAGTCCACGCCATCGGGGAAGTTCTGCTTGAGTTCCTCCATGGTCTTGCGGACCTCATCCGAGATCTGGATGGCGTTGGAACCCGGTGCCTGGAAGATGGGAATGGCCACCGCGGACTTGTTGTCCAGCAGCGAGCGCAGCGCGTATTCCGATGCGCCCAGCTCGATACGGGCGACGTCCTTCAGGTACGTCACGCCGCCATCGGGCGAAGTCGCCACGATGATGTCGCCGAAGGCCTCGACCGTTTCCAGCCGGCCCTGCGCGTTCACGGAAAGCTGCAGGTCGGCGCCCGGCAGCGACGGCGAGGCGCCGATCACGCCGGCGGCCACCTGCACGTTTTGCTCGCGGATGGCCTTGACCACGTCGGCGGCGGCCAGCTTGCGCTCGGCCATCTTCTCCGGGTTCAGCCACACGCGCATGGAGTAGTCGCCCGAGCCGAACAACTGCACCTGGCCCACGCCCTGGATCCGCGCCAGGCGGTCCTTGACGTTGATCACCGCGTAGTTGCGCAGGTAGGTCATGTCGTAGCGGTCGTTCGGCGAGACCAGGTGGACCACCATGGTCAGGTCGGGCGAGCTCTTGACGGTGGTGATGCCGAGGCGGCGCACGTCCTCCGGCAAGCGCGGTTCGGCCTGCGCCACCCGGTTCTGCACGAGTTGCTGTGCCTTGTCCGGATCGGTGCCGAGCTTGAAGGTCACGGTCAGCGTCAGCAGGCCATCGCTATTGGATTGCGACGACATGTAGAGCATGTCTTCGACGCCGTTGATCTGCTCCTCCAGCGGAGACGCCACGGTAGCGGCGATCACCTTGGGGTTGGCGCCGGGATACTGCGCGCGCACCACCACGGACGGCGGCACCACCTCGGGATACTCCGAGATCGGCAGCTTGAACATCGAGATGGCGCCGATCAGGAAGATCAGCACCGATAGCACGCCGGCAAAGATAGGCCGGTCGATAAAGAATTTCGAGAGATTCATCTCAGTCTCGGCAGTCTTGGCGAAAAGGCTCCCCCTGGCGGCCTGGCATGCAGGCGCCATGTGGAGCGGGGAAGCTAAATATGGTTTGGCCTCGGGGAGAGGTGGTTTCAATGCCGGCGCACTGTGGATGCGCCCGCCCTCTCCCCCGGTTGCTCTCCCGCCATGCGGGAGAGCGAGCAAACCCTTGGCAGATTCAGCTCATGCGGCTCTTGCAGGATCGGCTCAGGTCACTGGTTTTCCATCGGCTGCCTTGTCCGTGGTTTTCTCCGTGGCCGCCTGCTTGCGGTCTGCCGATTCGGCACGTTGCTCCAGCTCGCGTTTGAACGCCATCTCGACCGGCTTGGGTGCGACCGTGACGCCGGGACGCACGCGCTGCAGCCCGTTGACCACGATCTTCTCGTCGGCCTTCAAACCCTGGCGGATTACGCGCAGCCCTTCGTACGACGGCCCGAGCGTGACTTCGCGGTAGGCCAGCTTGTTCGCGCTATCCAGTACCAGCACGAACTTCTTGCCCTGGTCGGTGCCGATGGCGCGGTCGTTGATCAGCACCACCGGGTGCGGCGAGCCGCCACCGAGCTTGATGCGCGCATACAGGCCCGGCAGCAGGCGGCCGTCCGGGTTGTCGAACACGGCCCGCACGCGGATGGTGCCGCTCTTGGTGTCGAGCCGGTTGTCCACCGACTGGATGCGGCCCTCGCGCGGATAATCCTCCTCGTTGGCCAGGCCCAGGAACACCGGCAACCTGGACTGCCCGCCTTGCGCGCCGGGCGCGCCACCGGCTGTATCCGCCTTATCTGACTTATCCGCTGTATTCGCCGTATTCGCCGTATAGCGCAGGTAGGTCTGCTCATCGAGTTCAAAGCTGGCGTACACCGGCGACACCGACACCACCGTGGTCAGCACCGGCGTGCCGGCACCGGCCGCCACCAGGTTGCCTACGGTGATCTCGGCACGCGATACGCGCCCGCTGACCGGGGCGGTGATCCGCGTATAGGCCAGGTTCAGCCGCGCCACCTCCAGCGAGGCCTGCGCGGCGCGCACATTGGCTACCGCTTCGCGGGCGCCGTTGTCGCGCTCGTCGAACTCGCGGCGCGATACCGCGTTGTCCTGCACCAGCCGCTGCGCGCGGGCCTGCTCAGTCTGCGCGTGGCTGGCACGCACTTGCGCGGCGGCCAGCGCGGCCTCGGCGCGCGCCACTTCGGCGGCGTAAGGGCGCGGGTCGATGGTGAAGAGCGGATCGCCCTTCTTCACCAGCGCGCCTTCGCGGAAGTGCACGGCGTCGATGGTGCCGCCGACCCTGGCGCGAATCTCCACACGGTCCACGGCTTCGAGACGGCCGGAGAACTCATCCCATTCGGTGATGGTCTTGCCCAGCGCGCTTGCCACGTCCACCGTGGCGGGCGCCGCCGGCGCGGGCACGGCCTGCGCCTCGCCGGCGTGCCAGGGCTTGAAGATCGAGGTGGCCAGGCCGGCGCCGAGCACAGCGACGATGGCCAGGGCAATCATGGTGCGTCGATATTGCTGATTCATTTTCTTGACTCCGTATTCCGTCTGCGGTTTTCTTCAACTGGAAAGCAAAAAATGGGACGAACGCCCCCGCCGGCGCGCGCAAAGGATCGCGCCCGGTACGCCTGCTATGCGCAGGCCGGCTTGGCTTTGTAATTCGGGATCAGCCGGGCGGGCTGGCTCCTGTCTGGCGTTCGGCCTTGGGCGAGGCGTCGTCGTCGCCGGCAAGATAGCCTTGCAGGTAGCGCGCGCCTTCGTTTATCCACACCTGACATCGGTCGTGGGATTCTTCCACGCCGGCGCCACAGGCACCGGCCATGATTCGGGCTTCGGACGGCACGCCGGCCGTCAGCAGGCGGCCGGCGAAGGCTTCGCCTTCGGCACGCAGCGCATCTTCCTCGGCCACCTGGATCAGTGTGGGCGGCAGGCCGGCCAGCCGCGAGGCAAGGGCCGGGGCCGCGTAGGGGTGCACGCTGGCGGCCGGGGTAGGCAGGTAATCGCGGTAGTACCCGGCCAGCCGCTGCAGCATTTCCAGCGGCACGCTGCGCCCGCCTTGCCCCACCGCGCACGACGCGTGCTGCAGGCAGGGATCGGTAACCGGGCGGATCAGCCACTGCGCGCGCGGCTCCGGCAAGCCGCGGTCGCGCAGCATCTGCGACAGCGCGATCGCCAGGTTGCCGCCCGCCTCCTCACCCACCACGGCAAAGCGCAGCTTGTCCACCTTGAGGCGGCGCGCATGGCGCAACACCCACTCTGCGGTATGGAACGCATCTTCCGGCGCCGCAGGGAACGGGAAATCGGGGGCCAGCGAGTATGCCGGCGTCACCACCACCGCGGGTACCGTGCCGGCCAGTGAGCGTGCCAGGCGCTGGGACTTCTCCAGGCTGGCGTCGACAAAGCCACCGGCGTGCAGGTAGATCAGCCAGGGCAGCAGCGGCGCCGCCTTGCCCGCCGGATAGCCCGGCGGGTAGCTCAGGCGCACCGCGATCGTGCGGCCGCTGCTTTCCACCGTATGCTCGGTCGTGTGCCCCTCGGCCAGTTCGGCTGCGGAGGCTGCTGCTGCGGATTTCGGTTGCGTGGGCGACATGGCGGTGACTTGTTGCGCGCTAACGGGTGCACTAACGGGTACGTTAACGGCGCCTCCATTGCATATTGCGATGCAGCGAATTATGGTGGTTGATAAAGGTGGGATAAAGCGAGGCTTTGCCAATGCACTGTTTCTCAGGTGGAATAATCGCGGTTTCCGCGATCGGGAAACCCTTCGCTATGCAAGGTCATCCGTTTTGTGATCCACTCCCGCACTTCCGCATCCGCGCCACACGCGCAACCCGTCATGCGCCTGGCCGGGGCGCACCCCATTCGGGTGCCTGCCCTGCCGGCCAGACCTGCCTGTTTCCTTATCCGGGGGAGTGAACATGGATCGTCTCGTATCAATGCAGGCATTTACCCGCGTGGTGGATGTAGGCAGCTTTGCGCGGGCGGCCGAGTCGCTGGACCTGCCCAAGGCCACGCTCACGCGCCTGATCCAGAACCTGGAAACGCACCTGGGCGTCAAGCTGCTGCACCGGACCACCCGGCGCATCAGCGTCACCACCGACGGCGCCGCCTATTACGAACGCTGCGTGCGGATCCTGGCGGACGTGGAAGAGGCCGAGCAATCGCTCACCCACCAGAACAACACGCCACGCGGCACGCTGTGCGTTGACACCACCGCCGGGCTGGCGCAACTGGTACTGATCCCCAGGCTGCATGAGTTCTTCGCCGCGTATCCCGAGCTGAAGATGGAGCTGACCATCAACGGCAAACCCATCGACCTGCTCAAGGAGGGCGTGGACGTGGTGCTGCGCGTGGGCGATCCGGTGGACGACACCATGGTGGCGCGCCGCATCGGGCAACTCCGGCTGGGCTTCTACGCCTCGCCGCTTTATCTCAAGAGCCACGGCACGCCCACCCAGCCCAGCGACCTGGTGCAGCACAAGGCCGTGAATTACCTGTCCAATCGCACCGGCCGCGAGATGCCGTGGCCGATGGGAGCGGGCGAGCAACGCACGGAAATGCTGCTGCCCTCGGCCATTTCCACCAACGACGCCGACGTCTACCTGGCCTGCGCGCTGGAAGGCCACGGGATTGCGCGCATCTCGCGCGTGATGGCGCTGCCGTATGTGGAAAGCGGCCGGCTGGTGGAGGTGCTCGCCGACTGGCCCACCGACTCGCTGCCGATCGCCGCCATGTATCCGCAGAACCGCCACCTGTCGGCCAAGGTGCGCGTCTTCGTCAACTGGGCAGCCGAGCTGTTCGCGCGCCATCCGCATTTCGGGGAAACACAGGCTGGGCCGGCCCGGCAACCCCAGCCGCCCAAACTGGCGGCCTGAACGCGCCACGGGCTAGGTCGCGCTGGCCGTGGCGGATACGTTGGACGCATCCGCCACGGCCAGCGCTTCCACCTCGAACAACATCCCGTCGAGCGCCAGCCGCGGCACCGGGATCAGCGTGCAGGCCGGCTTGGGCGCATCGCCCCAGGCCCGCGCCAGCACCTCCGCCAGCACGCGCAGGCGCGCCTCATCGTGATCCACCACCAGTACGGTCAGCCTGGCAACCTGGTGCAAGTGCGAGCCGGCGGCGGCCAGCGCCACGCGCAGGTTGTCCAGCGCCTGCCGCACCTGCGCCTCGAAACTGTCCGGCAAGCTGCCGTCCGCCCGCTCGCCGCCCTGCCCGGCCACGCAGATCAGGCTTGCGCCGGGCGCCACCAGCGCCACATGGGAATAACCGTTGGCGCTCGGATCGTAGAGACCGAGGGGATTGAGCATGGTGAGCTGGCGCTTGGCGGGATGCGTGAGTGAGGCTGACATGGATGCAGTTTCCTTTTTCGGTGGCAATGCGCTGCTTGGCCGCATGCGGGACAGGCTCGACAAGGCTGCCCGCCTGCCCTAATATCCAAGAACGTTTTTGGATATTAGGCGCGCCGCATGAATTACACAACAGAAAGCTTGGATAACCCTACTGGTTCTCCGGGTGATCGCATCCTGTTCCTGCTGAAGACCAAGGGCGCGGCCTCGACCACGCAGATCGCGCAGGCGCTCGGCGGTACCGCGGAAGCCGCGCGCCAGCAGGTGCAGAAGCTGCTCGCCGCCGGACTGATCGAAGGCCGCCAGCAAAGCGCCAGCGGTGCCGGACGGCCGCGCCAGGACTGGACCCTGACTGCCAGCGGCCACGGGCGCTTTCCCGATACCCATGCGCAGCTCACCATCCAGTTGATCGGCTCGGTGCGGCAGTTGTTCGGGGAGGAAGGGCTGGACAAGCTGATCGGCCAGCGCGAAGCGGAAACCCGCCAGCAATACCTTGCCGCCGTCGCCGGCCAGGAGCAGCTCGCGCAGCGGCTGGCGACCCTTGCCGCGCTACGCCAGGCCGAAGGCTATATGGCACGCCTGGAGCAGGACGGGGCGGACTGGCTGCTGATCGAAGACCATTGCCCGATCTGCGCCGCGGCGCGGACCTGCCAGGGATTCTGCCGGGCCGAGCTGCGGATCTTCCAGGAAGTCGCCGGCAGCGAGGCGACGGTCACGCGCGAGGAACACCTGCTCAGCGATGCGCGCCGCTGCGTGTACCGGGTCAGGGCCGCGGCATAGGTTGCCGGGGGACAAACAGCAAGCAAACGGAAAGCAAACAGAAACCGGAGACCCAGCCCATGCCCCGCCGCCACGCAAACATGCCGATGGGATTGCTGCGTCAAGCCGCATTCTGCGCCACCCTGCTGCTCTGCGCGCTGGTGGCGCGGGCACAGCCGGCGCCGGCACAGGTCGTCGATATCCCGACCCGTCCCGGCGTGACGCAGCGCTTCCTCTACCTCGCGCCCGCGCAGCCCAAGGCCGCCGTGATCCTCTACGCGGGCGGCCACGGCGGCCTGCAGATTTATCCCAATGGCAGCCTGGGCTGGGGTGCCGGCAACTTCCTGGTGCGCGCACGCCAGCTCTTCGTCGACAACGGGCTGGCAGTTGCGGTCATCGACGCACCCAGCGACCACCTGACCTCCCCCTTCCTGAACGGCTTCCGCCAGTCCGCCGAGCATGCCGAGGACGCCAGGGCCGTGATCGCCTGGATGCGCGGCCATACCAGCCTGCCCGTATGGCTGGCCGGCACCAGCCGCGGTACGCAGTCGGTGGCCGCCATCGCCATCCGGCTCGCGGACGGCGGCGGCCCCGACGGCATCGTGCTGACCTCCACCATCCTTCGCGAGGAACGCGGCCGCCCGGTGCCGGCGATGGACCTCGGCAAGATCAAGGTGCCCGTGCTGGTCGTGCACCACGAGCAGGACGGCTGCAAGCTCTGCCCGTTCAGCGACGTACAGGGACTGATGGACAAGCTCGCCAAGACGCCCAAGGCCGGCCTGATCCAGTTCGATGGCGGCAACAACGTGGGCGACCCTTGCGAAGCCATGGCGTATCACGGCTTCAACGGCATCGAGCCGCAGGTAGTGCAGGCGGTGGCGAGGTGGATCGGGGAGCGGTAGGCGCGAGGTTGGGGCTGCACCCGCCAGGATAGGCAAGTGACATTGCCGGCGGAGCACGCGCCGGCGCGTTACCCGTTACCCGTTACCCGTTACCCGTTAATTTCCCGGGGCCGCGCGCAGTGCCGCGCCCGCCCCCGGCGTGCTGTCACTCGGCCTGGATGCCAGCCGCCTGCACGATGCGGCGGTACTTATCCGTTTCCGCGGAGATGAACTCGGCAAACGATGCGGGGCTGCCGCCGACGATCCGGTAGCCGGCCTCGGTCAGGCGCGCCTGCACATCGGGCTGGCGCAGCACCTGGCCGACTTCGCGGTTCAGCAGATCGACCACTTCCGGCGGCGTCTTTGCCGGCGCCAACAGGCCCGACCAGACGCCCATGTCGACCGATTCCAGCCCGCGCGTTTCGCTGACCGTGGGCACCTGCGGCATCGCAGCGGCGCGGCGCTTTTCACTGAGCGCGATGGCGCGCATGCCGCCGGACTTCACATGGGCCTGGGCGCCGGACAAGGTCACCACCGCCAGGTCCAGTTGCTTGCCCAGCAGATCGTTGATGATGGGAGCCGCGCCCTTGTAGGGCACGTGGAACAGTTTCACCTTGGCATCGAGATTGATCAGTTCGCCCATCAGGTGCTGGGGCGTGCCGACGCCGGCAGTGCCGTAGTTCAGCTTGCCGGGGTTGGCCCGGGCCAGCGCCAGCACCTCGTCCATGGTGCGCGCGGACAGACTGTTGCTGCCGACCAGGACCAGGGGCTGGGTGCCGACCAGCGCCACCGGCGCAAGGTCGCGCTGGCCGTCGTAGCGGATCTTCGGATTGGTCAGGCGTGCGATCGACACTTCGCTGCCGGAGCCCAGCAGCAGCGTATAGCCATCCGGCGCGGCTGCCACCACCTTGGCGGCGCCAATGGTGCCGCTGGCGCCGCCGACGTTCTCCACCACCACCGGCTGCTTCAACCGCGTCGACAGCTTCGCGGCAACGGTGCGGGCGACGAAATCGGCGGCGCCACCGGCCGCGTAAGGCACCACGATCACCACCGGCTTGGTGGGGAAATCGGCAGCGAGCGCGGGCGCGCACAAGGTCGCGAACGCGGCACACGCGGCCAGCCATTGCTTCACAAACATGGGGATATCTCCTGAAAAAAGCGCCGCGTACGGCAAAGGGCACGACTATAGATTCAATGAAGGGCGCCGTAACCGATAGCGGCGTGCGATCCCGGAGGCAGCGCGGCGGCCATCCGCTCGATCGGCAGGGTGGAAAAGCCGGTCGATGGGCTAGTGGCCGCATTGTCGGGAATGCGCGCAACCGAGCGCGCATTCCCGATGCACACCCCGTCCAGGGCCCGCGCCACTTCCCACGATGCGTTGATGCTGTCGGCACCGAAGGGTTGGAAGCCGGTTACAAGCACGCTCATCGCTCGCCCCCTCAGGCAGCGCCGCCGCCAAAGCCGCCGCCGCCCGGGGTGTGGATCTCGAACACATCCCCCGGCTGCATCTCCGCCTGGCCGATATGGTCCAGCGGCTCGATGCGGCCATCGGCCCGCACCACCCGGTTGATACCCGGCGCGCCGGCCTGCCCCCCGGCCATGCCGAAGGCACCATGGTGGCGACCGTTGGACAGGATGCTGGCGGTCATCGGCTCCAGGAAACGCACCCGGCGCACGCCGCCGTTGCCGCCCTTCCAGCGGCCGGCGCCGCCCGAACCCTCGCGGATGCGGTAGCCCTCCAGCCGGACCGGGAAGCGGAACTCCAGCACTTCCGGGTCGGTCAGGCGCGAGTTGGTCATATGGGTCTGCACCACGCTGCTGCCGTGGAAGCCGCCCGCCAGCTGGCCGGTCTCGTCATGGAACCCGCCCGCGCCGCTGCCGCCCGAGATGGTCTCGTAGTACTGGTAGCGCGCGTTGCCGAACGTGAAATTGTTCATCGTGCACTGCCCCGCCGCCATCAGCCCCAGCGCGCCGTACAGCGCATTGGTGATACAGGTGGAGGTTTCCACATTGCCCGCCACCACCGAAGCCGGCGGATTGGGATTGAGCATCGAGCCCGGCGGAATGACCACCTGCAGGGGTTTCAGGCAGCCGGCGTTGAGCGGGATATCGTCCTGCACCAGCGTACGGAAGACATAAAGCACGGCCGCCATGCACACCGCGCGCGGCGCATTGAAGTTATTGGCCTGCTGGGCACTGGTGCCGGTGAAGTCGATCACGGCGCTGCGCGCGGCGGCATCCACCCGCACCGACACGCGGATCTGCGCGCCGTTGTCCAGCGGCAGCGTAAACTCGCCGTCGCGCAGCCGCGTGATGACCCGCCGCACCGATTCCTCGGCGTTGTCCTGCACATGGCGCATATAGGCCTGCACCACGTCGAGCCCGAACTCGTCCACCATGCGGCGCAGTTCCTGCGCCCCCTTCTCGTTGGCCGCCACCTGCGCGCGCAGGTCGGCCATGTTCTGCTGCGGATTGCGCGACGGATATTCGCCGCTGCGCAGCAGGGCCAGCATCTCGCCCTCGCGAAGCCGGCCTGCCTCGACCAGCTTGAAGTTCTGGATCTGCACGCCCTCCTCTTCGATGCGCGTCGAGAACGGCGGCATCGAGCCCGGCGTGGTGCCGCCGATATCGGCGTGGTGCCCGCGCGATCCCACATAGAAGGTGGGCTCGGCGCCTTCGCCCACGTACACCGGCGTGATGACGGTGATGTCGGGCAGGTGCGTGCCACCGTGGTAGGGGTCGTTCAGCACGTAGACATCACCCGGGCGCATGCGCCCGGCGTTGCCGTCGATCACCGCCTTGATGCTCTCGCCCATCGAACCCAGGTGCACCGGCATATGCGGCGCATTCGCAATCAGGTTGCCGGCGGCGTCGAACAGGGCGCAGCTGAAATCCAGCCGCTCCTTGATGTTGACCGAGTAGGCGGTGTTCTGCAGTTGCAGCCCCATCTGCTCGGCGATATTCATGAAGAGGTTGTTGAACACCTCCAGCAGCACCGGGTCCACCGTGGTGCCGGCGGCGGTCAGCGCCGGCCGCGCCATCGTGCGTTCGAGCATCAGGTGATCCAGCGCCGTCAGGCTGGCCTGCCAGCCGGGCTCGACCACGGTGGTGGCGTTCTTCTCGGCGATGATGGCCGGGCCGGCCAGCACATCGCCCGGCCGCATGTCCTCGCGCACCACCAGCGCGGCGTCCTGCCACGCCGGCGCGCCGTCGGTGCCCGCGGTGAACATCGGCACGGTGCCGCGCCGTGGCACCTCGCGCACCGGATGCAGCGGGTGTGCGCGCTCGGCCGGCGCATCGCCCGGCACCACGGCCTCGACCGACACCGCCTCCACCACCAGGCCCTTGCCCTGCATCAGGAAGGCGAAGCGCTGGCGGTAAGCCGACTCGAAACCCCGCACGATCTGGTCCAGATCGCCGTGTGGCACTACCAGGGCCGCATCGCTGCCTTCGTAGCGCACGTGCACGCGCCGGTGCACCGCGACCGGTGCATCCCCCGCCGCCTGGCGCCGCAACTCGGTCTGCGCGGCCTCGGCCAGTTGCCCCAGGGCCGCGTCGATCGCGGGCAACGCCGCCGCGTCTAGGCGGGTTTCCACCGCCTGCTCGCGGATCACGTTCTGGTCGGCCAGGCCCATGCCATAGGCCGACAGCACGCCCGCCAGCGGGTGCACGAACACGCGCGTCATGCCCAGCGCATCGGCCACCAGGCAGGCATGCTGGCCGCCCGCGCCGCCGAAGCACTGCAGCGTATAGCGCGTCACGTCATAGCCGCGCGCCACCGAGATCTTCTTGATGGCGTTCGCCATCTGCTGCACCGCGATCTGGATAAAGCCGTGCGCCACCTCCTCGGCCTGGCGGCCGCTCTCGCGCGCCAGCGTGCCGAAACGCTCGCGCACCACCTCCGCGTCGAGCGGCTGGTCGGCGCCGTGGCCGAACACGTGCGGGAACCAGGCCGGCTGGATCTTGCCCAGCATCACGTTGGCATCGGTGACCGCCAGCGGCCCACCGCGCCGATAGCTGGCCGGGCCGGGGTTGGCCCCCGCGCTTTCCGGCCCCACGCGAAAGCGCGCGCCGTCGAAGGTCAGGAGCGAACCGCCGCCGGCCGCCACGGTATGGATGCTCATCATCGGCGCGCGCATGCGCGCGCCCGCCACCTGCGTCTCGAACTCGCGCTCAAATTCTCCCGCGTAGTGGCTGACATCGGTCGAGGTACCGCCCATGTCGAAGCCGATCACGCGCGCCTGGTCCGCCAGCCCCGCGGTGCGCGCCATGCCGACGATGCCGCCAGCCGGGCCGGACAAGATGGCGTCCTTGCCCTGGAACGCCTGCGCATCGGTCAGGCCGCCGGAGGACTGCATGAACAGCAGCCGCACGCCTGGCATCTCGCCGGCCACCTGGTCCACGTAGCGGCGCAGGATCGGCGACAGGTAAGCATCGACCACGGTGGTATCGCCACGGCTGACGAACTTCATCATCGGGCTGGTCTCGTGCGAGGTGCTGACCTGGGTGAAGCCGACCTCGCGTGCCAGGCGCGCCGCGGCCTGCTCGTGGGCGGCATAGCGGTAGCCGTGCATGAAGACGATGGCCGCGCTGCGCAGCCCTGCATCGTAGGCGGCCCACAGCCGCTCGCGCAGGTGGTCCTGGTCCAGCGGCTCGACGACATCGCCGTGCGCGCCGATGCGCTCCTGGGCCTCGATCACCCGGCTGTAGAGCAGTTCCGGCAGCACGATATGGCGATCGAACAGCCGCGGCCGGTTCTGGTAGGCGATGCGCAGCCCGTCGCGGAAGCCGCGCGTGGTGATCAGCAGCGTCGGTTCGCCCTTGCGTTCCAGCAAGGCATTGGTGGCCACCGTGGTGCCCATCTTCACGCATTCGACCAGGTCCGCCGTCACCGGCTTGCCCGACGCCAGGCCCAGCAGGTGGCGGATGCCGGCCACCGCCGCGTCGCGGTACTGCTCCGGGTTTTCCGACAGCAGCTTGTGCGTGACGAGGGTACCGTCGGGACGGCGCCCCACCACATCGGTGAAGGTACCTCCACGGTCGATCCAGAACTGCCAGCGGGGAAGGATTGCGTTTGCCATGATGTGTGCCAGTACGAGTGGGAATGCCCGTGCAGTATATCCACGATTTGTCGATAAATTGGCAACGTTTTGCACCATTTGAACCGGGGGATTTCCCTAGGTGGTCGTGCATCACGATGCAGGACGGCTGCAAGCTCTGCCCGTTCCGCGAAGTACAGGGACTGATGGACAAGCTCGCCAAGACGCCCAAGGCCGGCCCGCAACAACTTGGGCGGCCCTTGCGAAGCCTAGGCGTATCGCGCCTCTATGCGGCTTCATGCGGTTTCATGCGGCAGGCGGTGCAGGCGGCGGCGAGATGGATCGGGGAGCGCGCCGCGCGAGCTTGCCGGTGCATCAGGTTTGATCCGATGCGCGAACACCTTTGCACGATTTTTTCGCTATGCGTCCAATGCGCGCACAACAGCAAGAATTCGAACACGGTGTATGACATTTTCGTGACAGCGCCGCGCGAATTCGAAAAAAACGCCTTGCCGGCTGCGCGGGACCAGGTGCTAGGATAAGCAAGTGACCTCCTCGGCGGAGCATGCACCGGCGCATTCCCCGTTCTCCGTTACTCGTTACCCACTCCCGATCCGCCGGCATGGAGGTTGCGATATGACTGGATCCCTGTTCTTTCGGAACACGTGGCGCCAAGCCACCCTCGCATGCGCGCTCGCGGGCTTTGCACTCGCTGCGCACGCTGGCGACATCACCGGCGCAGGTTCCACCTTCGTCTACCCCTTGCTGGTCAAATGGGCGGCCACGTATCACACCAAGACAGGCCAGGAGGTGAACTACCAGCCCACGGGTTCGGGCAACGGCATCCGGCAGATCAAGGCAGCCAATGTCACCTTCGGTGCCTCGGACATGCCCCTCAAGCCGGATGAATTGCGCGCTGCCGGGCTGGCGCAGTTTCCGCTGGTGATCGGCGGCGTGGTGCCGATTGTGAACCTGGATGGCGTCGCGGCGGGCCAGATTCGCTTTACCGGCCAGTTGCTGGCGGATATCTACCTCGGCAAGATCGCCAACTGGAACGACCCCGCCATCAGCGCAATCAACCCCGGCATTCACTTCCCCGACCAAAAGATCCTGGTCGTGCATCGCAGTGACAGTTCGGGAACGACGTTCAACTGGGCCGACTATCTGTCCAAGGTCAGCGGCGAATGGAAGAACGCCGTGGGTGCCGGCACGGTGGTCAAATGGCCCACCGGCGTCGGGGCCAACGGCAACGACGGTGTGGCCACTTATATCAAGAATGTCAAAGGGGCGATTGGCTATGTCGAACTGACTTACGCCCTGCAACGCAAACTGCCTTACGCAGTAATGCAAAACAGAGACGGCGCGTACGTCAGCCCTTCACGTGAGAGTTTCAGCGCGGCGGTGGCATCCGTGAACTGGACCCAGCAAACGGATTTCTACCAGGTCATCACGGACGCGCCCGGCACGCAGGCGTGGCCCATTGCCGGCGCCGTGTTCGTGATCATGCCGAAAGTCCCCAAGGATCAGGCAAGCGCACAGGGTGCGCTTGCCTTCTTCAAATGGGCACTCAACGACGGGCAGGCCGACGCCGCTGCCGAGCACTATGTGGCGCTGCCACCCGGACTGGTCAAGCAGATCGAAACCTACTGGCGCGACAACTTCAAGTAAGCCTGGCAAGTCACGCAAGCGGGCAAGGGGATGCGCCGGTCAATGCTCGGTACTGCCGGCCCTGGAGCTCCAGTCGGTGTGATCGGACAGATAGTGCCTGTAGGCGTACTCGACCTCGGCATCGGCGTCCTCATGCGCCTGCAGCGGATTGTCCCAGCATTTCGCGCAGGTGTGCCGCGAGGAGGCCGCCGGCTGTACGCCCGCCGTGAATGTCACAAAGCCCCGGTAACGCCCCCATGGCAGTTCCTCGACAGAAGTGACGATAAAAAGATCGCCGCGCTGGTATGTCGCCATGACTGCGCTCCTGCATGCTGAAAAGGGAAATTCATTCTAGCAGCGGCGCATGGGATCACAACCCCCGCATTGTTCTTCGCTGATGCAAATCAAAATGCCGCGTCGCCCGGATCACGTGCCGTCCTTCTCTCCCGCGGTGGGCGCCGCCGCAGTCACTGCCTTCGGAGACTCAGGGGGCGCACCGCTGATCTTCGGGATGCACTCGGAACGGAACCACGCCACGGTGATCGGTTCCCCGGCCATGATGCGCCTGGCGGTCGGCACGACCTGCTCCCCGATCAGCATGCCAAGCAAGCCGACCAGGGCAATGGCGGGCGGAGCTGGCGAGCGGACCTGCAACAGCGCATAGATGATGCCAACCAGGATTCCCGCGCCTAGCGAAACCAGATAGAGCTTCATGACTTTCCTCCTTGGTAGTGTTGCGTGCCACACCGCCAGTCATGTCAGGCGGCGCACCGCCGGCGTAGCGAAACGAGTGGGCAACGCAACGATGGCCCTCGCTCAGAACGCCCGGCAGGGGCAGCCGAACGCGCCGCGCCGCGGCTGGTAGCCGCCTAATGCGCGCACCGGCGCCCAGTCCGGCATGGCCGGCGGTTCCTGGGCTTCTGCATGAAAAGGTTGTAGGCCAGCCGGATGGTCAGCAGGCCCTCGGCATGCGGGGACTCGAGTGTCGTGAACCGCCCGTTCATCAGGATCAGTTCGGGCCTGGAAGGCTGATGCATGGCAACGCTCCTGCACCCCGAATGCCATCTGCGGCAGGTGATCGATGAAGATCAGCTGGCAGTTCTGTGGGGTCAGTACTTCGAGCCTGGGATTCGTCATGATGTTCTCCGGGGACAGCAGGTTTCAGGCGAGGCAGCCTCGCCGGGATCAGTGTTCCGGATTGCGCGCCATGTGCGCTCGCGGGAAGCGGGGTGAAGTTCGCCTCGCGCGCGGAGCCTAACTAATATAGGAAGTCTTTTCGGGCGGACCAGTTTTTCTTGTCTTCGCCGCATTGCGGGACGGGAGAGCCGGGACGGCCGGGGTAACGGTCTAGTTCAGGGATCGGTCCGACGGCTGAGTTCGGGCAGGAGCGGGCCTCCGCTTGCACCCAGGCCATAGCGGCATTGCCAGCTTCCTGAGTTAATATCTCCCGAATAAGAAAAAATCCGGGGGTCAAATGAAAGCGCTGTTCGCTGTCGCCGTGCTGTTCGCGGTCGGGCTGTTTCTTCTCGCACTACTCAAGGTGAAGCGGGGTGGTGCCCCTGCCACAGCAACTTCGGGATATCTGTTTGCCCGAAGAGCGCCATTCATGCGTAATGATGAGATTGAGTTATATGACAGGCTCGTTATGGCGCTGAGAAACGCACATGTCTTTCCCCAGGTGTCCATGTCGGCCTTTGTTCAGCATAAGGGCAAGGCGCAGGCTGCACGGAATATGTTTTCGCAAAAGTACGTGGACTATCTTGTCTGCGAACGTAAGACAATGCGGCCGCTGTATGTCATTGAGCTTGATGGGGCTTCTCATGGGTCGGCCAAGGCGCGCAAGCGTGATGCGCAGAAGGATCAGGTGCTGGCGTCGGCGGGGATTCCTATCAAGCGGTATACATCCAAGGACGTGGATTTCACGGTCATTCTTGGGGACTATGTTTCGGTGACTAGCCCCGCACTGCCTCCAGATACTGTCGCTGTGACTCCTGGAGGTATCGCTCAACAGCGCTAGGCGCAACCTTGCGCAAGGCACCAGAAAGGACGCCCAACACCAATTCTCAGATATTGTCCTTGGCACCCCGCTTTGGAGCCGCCGCTGAGCGGAGCCTGGCGACCGAAAATCCTATTCCTGCTGCCATGGGTGCGGAAATTACCAGGCCGAAAACCGGCTTTCGGCCAAAACATGCTCCCTTCCGCCCAGGAAAAAACATGCTGCTTCCGCCTTCAGGCTGGCTGGTGAGCGAGACGAAAAGTGAGAGAGATAAATGGCGAATCAAGTAACCACGGGGGAAGTGCGTGTCGCGGTGCTGGTGGATTGCGACAATACGACGCCTGAGATTCTCGAACATGCCCTGCGCGTAGTCGCGCAGTTTGGCCGCGTAGTGCTGCGCAGGGGCTATGGCAACCACGCCACGCTGGCAAACAAATGGCAGGATGCGCTCGTGCGTCTGGCCTTCACGCCTTGCCTGCAATACCAGTATGCAGCCGGGAAGAATACAGCCGACATTGCCTTGGCACTCGACGCGATGGAAGCCATGTTCGATTCCCGCGCCGATACTTTCTGCCTGGTCACCAGCGATTCGGACTTTGCATACCTGTGCCGGAAGCTGAGGGAGCGTGGTGCTACGGTGCATATCGTGGGAGAAGCAAAGACACCCGACGCGCTTCGCAATGCCAGCGACCAGTTTTTCGAATGGGTTCCGCCCGAGCCGGCAGGCGAACCGGTAGATCCTGCCAAGCCGAAGATTGCTGTTGCGCCTAAACCATCTGTAAAGCGCCGTCCGAAGGCCGTGATCAATGCGGTCGCACTACTGGCCGGGGGCACGCCTGATGGACGGGTTGGACTGGGGGCGTTGGGACAGTATCTTAAACGGACTGATCCTGCATTTTCACCCAAGGCATTTGGGCATGCGGCATTGTCGGATATGGTGCGGACGTATCCTGATCTCCTTATGGATCAGCCAAATGGGACCGGAATTTGGGTTAGTTTTAGGCCGAAGGGGGATGGAGGGGAAATTTGAATTGAATAGGCGTGCGCACAGGGAATATGACCGCAACCGGCTGCGGATTCAACCGGACGATGCAACGGTTGAAGAAATCGTTCGGCGGGGGGTTTCATAGTTCAGGGTTTTCCGCTGAAGCTCATTCAACCGCCTCGCCACGGCGTTGAGTTTGGCCTGTGAATACGCCGAAAGATCGATCTCCCTGGAGTCGACCACGCCAGACGCTGCGTCGTGGTTTGCTCTGGCAACGCGTGCTTGCGCATACGCTACGGCGCCCGGACAAACGTTGCAGGTTGATGCGACCGAAATCACTTGGTCAGGATTGAAGCAATAGGGCAGCCGCACCACGCCTTACTGTTTAGGCAACAAGTCCTGCAGGTCACGCAAGCTGGGAGCCGCGTTTGGTGCTTGCGAAGAGTACACCGGCGCGGCCGGCAGGCCGGGAGCGCCCGACCCAGGCTTGGGGACGGCGGCGGGGTCCAGCCGGCCATTCTGGCCAAGCGTGATCTGGCTGCAGCCGGGCAGAATGCCGTCTTTTTTCAGGCTGTTGGTGATATCTATGGCCAGCACCGCCCCCCGCTCTTCAATAGCGATCGCGGTACCGCCACGGCTGAAGGAGAAATTTCCCCGCCACACGGCCCGGCTCTGTTTGACGTCCCTGAGCGTGGCGCCATAGCTGGCAGAAAGGCGCGCGCCGCCTTGACCGCTGACGACGCCGCCGCCATGGCTGATCGTCAGGATGGTGTCGGCGCCGAACGCATTGGCCCTGGCTAATGGTCCGTTCTGGTCCAGTTCCAGGCCAGAGACCTCTTCGAAGCTGGTATTTGTCCCGCACTGCCTGGCAATCTGCTGGAACTTGGAACGAAACGCACCGGAGAACTCCGGGCCCCAGCCCATGCCAGCGCTGGAAATCACATATAGACGGACCGGCCGCCCCTGGTAGTCCATCGCGCGATTGGTGACCGCGACGGTAGGAGCCGCGCAGGCGCTGACAACCAGCGTGGCGAAAAACAGGATAGAGACAAGCGAACCACGGGATGTGCCAGTCATTGATCAGGATCCCTGCATCGAATAGGTGAAGAAATAGCTGCCGGAAACCGAGCGCATGGTATAGGTCTGCCCGTACCTGACGAGCTGATAGCAATGTTGCATCCCAATGAATCTGGGGTTGCCCATGTCGAAACAGACTTCGTTGCTCTCCGGCATAATGCGCCAGCGGCCATCGGAATAGCCCCGCGTCTGCATGTTGGTTACGCCGAAAGCCCCGTTCTGCTTGAATTCAAGCTCAAGCGGTGTGCCATTTGGCGAGATGGCGACGATGCGCGTCAGATTCGCAAAATGGCTGCTCAGATCATCCCCGGACAACCGCTGGCCCGGCTCGGCCGCGGGTCTTGCTGTGCCCCTGGGGCTGCTGGCCGCCACGATCGGCGCAGGAGGGGCAGCGCTCTCGGCGCGGAACTTCGCCAGGGCCACTTTAGCTCGCGCTGGCACCTCGGCGATCCACTCCGCCGGAATGGCGAAGTTAAGATTCTGCGCCTCGCGAATCGTGAGGTAAGGTATGCCGAGCAAGCGACCTTCGGTATCGAACAGCCCTCCACCGCTAGATCCGCCGGAAATCGGGGCACTGATCTGGATGCGCGACAGCTTGTCATCCCTGTCCCGATTCAGCGCTGCCACCAAGCCGTCGCTCAGTGTCAACTCCATCCCACTCGGCGCGCCGATGGCAAATACCCGCTGACCGACCTTCAGCGTCGAAGCCGGCGCAATCTTGACCGCCGGGGCAACCAGGCCCTTGGCTCGGAGGATGCACAGATCCCGCTCCACGTCGGCATGCACAAGACGTGCCTCGTGCAGCGTGTTCTCATGCTTGATGGAGATGGCCTTTCCCTGCGCCAGCACGTGGCAATTGGTGACCAGCTCTTCCTGCCCGATCACCACCGAGCTGCCCAACTTGATGCGCTGGCCTTGCGCGTTGTAGACGCTGACCAGCCAGATGCTGGGTGAGCGTTTTTCGTAGAGCTCGCCGGCGTCCATCGCCAGGCACGACGCGGCGGACAGGAACCCGCCCATTAGCAACGCAATATGCCAGTGCAGCTTCCTGATCTTGAAATGGATTCCCATACTTGCCGTATTTCTACGCGTCGCTGCGTTTGTTTACCCGCCCCGCCTATTCGGCTTCTGCCAGCCCAATTGGCGAGCGGCCTCGCTTCTTTTCAGGCAGCGCCAATAATAAGCTAAAGCATGACTCGCACGCCAGCCTCCCGCTGGTGGGATTATTGTCTCTAGCCAAATTCATTTAAACGCGCCTTGACATGTATTAACAAGTCATCAGCCGTGGGATTTTTCGTCAGGGTCGTTCTTGCGAATGCATCAAATTTTCGACTTGGTGTGTCAACCAAACTACGGCAATCCTCACTCCATGCACTCAGGGCCAATGCCAATGACGACACTGACTTCATCCTGAATATCCATGCAGCCTTCCCCGGAAATCGGCGATGAACCTTTTTACGGGCCGCAGCGCGGGTAGACACGGTGCAAAGTCACGCCACCGCCTGGCACGAATGCTATCGCGCCGCAAGCGGTCATTCCGCTGGACGGCCCGCTGCATCCCAGTACGGCGGGTCGCCGATAGCCTCCCGTATGCATTGCACAAAGGCGCGCAGCTTGGCCGAAGCACGCTGGCCCTCGGGGTGCGCCACGTAGATGGATTCCGCCGCCGCCTGAACGCCCGCGTCGATCACCTGCAGCGCACCGGAACGGATCGATGCGCCGACGATAAACGTTGGGAGCAACGCGATGCCCAGGCCCGCCAGGGCGGCGTCGTGCATCATGTCGCCGTTATTGACGCGCAACGCAACGTGCGTGCGAACCGACAGCGCGCCATCCGGGCCCGCGAGGCGCCAGTCGGCCACGCCCCGGTTGACGTAGAAGATGCCACGGTGCTGCTGCAGGTCCTCGATGGCGCGAGGCGTGCCCTGCCGTGCCAGATAGGCCGGCGACGCAACCAGGACACGCCGGCTCGGGGCAAGCTGCCACGCCACCAGCCGCGAATCCTCCAGCGCGCCGTGCCTGACCACGGCATCGTAGCGCTCGGCGGCCGCGTCCACGCGGCGGTCATCCAGGTCCAGCGTCAGTTCCAGCTTCGGGTGCCTGGCAAGAAAGGGATAGAGCGCAGGGCCGAGATGCATGCGGCCAAACGTCACCGGCGCGGAGATCCGCAAGGGGCCGGCCAGGCTGCCGCGCCGCTCGGCCATGTCGGAGGTGGCCTCCTCGACCTCACGCATGATGCGTGCCGCCCGCGCCAGGAATGCCAGGCCGTCTTCGGTCAGGCTGAGCTTGCGGGTAGTCCGGTGCACCAGGGTGGTGCCCAGCTGCCGCTCGATATCGGCCAACCGCTCGCTGACAACGGATTTCGACAATTGCAGGCGGCGCGCCGCTTCGCTGATCGACCCGGACTCCGCGATGGCCACGAAGCTGGCGACGCCCTCAAGTTTCAACATTGTCCGGTTTTCCCGAAAAGCAGTTCCGTGATTCGCACTCTACCGCGAGCAGCCACGGCGAACCATACTGGGTACCGAAAGCGAAAGGTGATCCGGCGTTGCCGCGACTCACTATGCTGATTATTCGAAACGCAAAACCTATGCATCAAAGCGCCCCAATGCGACGTTGTCGCCAGGCGCAAACCAGGAGATCGAAATGGGACGCTTGTCCGGAAAAACTGCCATTGTCACCGGAGCCAGTTCCGGCATCGGCCGCGCCACGGCGCTGTTGTTCGCCGCCGAGGGCGCCAGGGTTGTGGTTGGTGCGCGCCGCGCGAGCGAACTGGACCAACTGGTCTCGGAAATCCACGCGGCCGGAGGCGAAGTGGCGGCGCTGGCCGGCGACGTACGCTTGGAGGACTATGCCCGGGCGCTGGTAGCGCTGGCCGTCGAGCGCTACGGGCGGCTGGATATCGCCTTCAACAATGCAGGCACTCTGGGCGAAGGCGGCCCCAGCACCGAAGTGTCCGAGACGGGCTGGAGCGACGCCATTGCCATCAACCTGACCGGCGCCTTCCTGGGTGCCAAGCACCAGATCGCGCAGATGCTCAGGAATGGTGGCGGCTCGGTAATCTTCACATCCACCTTCGTCGGCTACACCTTCGCCTTTCCGGGGGTGGCCGCCTACGCAGCCAGCAAGTCCGGCCTGATCGGGCTGACGCAGGCGCTGGCGGCCGAGTTCGGCCCGCAAGGGGTGCGCGTCAATGCGATCCTGCCGGGCGCGGTGGATACGGAGATGTACCGCACGATGAACGACACCGCGGAATCGCAGAGCTTCATCACCAACCTCCACGCGCTCAAGCGCGTGGCAAAGCCCGAGGAACTGGCACGGTCGGTGTTGTACCTGGCGTCGGATGACTCGGCCTTCGTGACCGGCACGGCTTCGCTGGTCGATGGGGGTGCGTCGATTACGCGGACTTGACGTTCCGGCCGGCCAGTATTGACGACCTTGTCCTAGTGGACTAATATGGGCTTAGTCCACTAGGAGCACTTATGCAGGTCGTTAATATCCACGATGCCAAGACGAACTTCTCCCGGCTAGTCGATGCCGCTGCCGGGGGCGAAGAGATTATTATCGCCAAGGCCGGGAAGCCCGCAGCCCGGCTGGTCCCGATGGAGCGCGTTAAACCAACGCGCCGCTTCGGTACGTTGAAAGGAAAGGTTCATATCGCGGACGACTTCGACGCGCCGCTGCCCGATGACGTGATCGCTGCATTCGAGGGGCGTTGATGCGCCTTCTGCTCGATACGCACATCTACCTGTGGGTCGTGACAGATGACCGCAGACTCCCGAAGACTGCTCGCGAGATGATTGCAAATGCCGAGCACGTCTTCGTAAGCAGTGCGAGCATCTGGGAGGCATCAATCAAAGTCGGTTTAGGCAAGCTGGACGCCGACGTGAATCAGTTGGTGTCAGCCATAGAAACAAGCGGTTTCTCGGAGCTGCCGGTGCGGGCTGTGCATGGTGCAGCGGTGCGCGATCTTCCCGATATTCACCGCGACCCGTTCGATCGGCTTTTGGTTGCCCAAGCAATGAGTGAGCCCCTCCGGCTGGTGACTTCTGACGGTCGCCTCGCCGGCTACACCGATCTTGTTGTGACCGTCTAGGAAAATACGCTAGCGGATTGCTACTACGGCTACCTCGACTGCTCCTCGCCAGCAGATCCGCAGCACGCTGGCATCACCCCTCGCCACCCTCCCCCTGCTCATCCAACGCGGCCAGTTCGCTCAGCACCAGCGTCTCGTGCGCGAGCACGGTCGCCAGCGAGAGCAAATGGCCCTGCGTTTCTTCAGTCAGGTTGCAAAGGGTGCCGCCGGCAGCGTTCTCGATGGCTACGGACAACAGCGCGTTGAGTTGCGCGGTCTTCTCGGCGGCGAGGCTTAGCGGGCTTTCGGATGGGGCATGCGCGGTCAGGAACGTGTCGCGACCTGCGCGTTGGGCGGTGATGTTGTAGCGCGGGTAGTCATACATCGTGCGCCCTCCGTTGGGACGCGCTCGGGCGCTGGCAGATGACGGGAGCGTTGGGACAGGCGAGTTGCCCGGAATGGGCGAGCGAAGACTGGGGCATGGGAGTGCCTCCTTCTTAAGCGATTTCAACCCCGTTCCCCGCTGTCAATCGGGGTGGGCGGGCGCAAGGCGAGGTTGACAGACCGGAAAGAAGGAACCGGCGAGCCCGAAGGCTCCCCCGCCCAGGCCCACCCATAGGGGCGTGCAAAGGCGCGACGGACATAAAAATGCCGCTTGGTGGCGGCTGTCCGCCTTCTTTTCGGGCTGTCAAACCCGGCCGCTGTGGTTGCAGCGACGTGCGAAGTATAGCGTGGGGTGGCGCAGCCCAAACTGGCCGCAACAAAAAGTCACACCCCTGCCTTGATCAACCGCCACATGCATCAGAACGATGCCGATGCCGTAAAGCCGTTCAACCGCAACCTACAGCAGCCGCTTGGCCAACTCCGCGCCATGGGCAAAGCCAGCCGTCTCGGCCGCCTCCGCCGTCGGGAACAGGTCCGTCACCTTCGATGACTCCAGCAAGGTCCCTGCAGCCCGGATATTCGTGCCGGGGCGGCAGACCCGGACCGTGTACTCCCAGACGTTGGGCGTTCTGGGCCGCACCTGCACCTGTACCTCGTGTGTCTCAAAAACCCGCTTCTTCCATGCAATCTCTTTGATCATCGCTGTCTCCGATTCTTATTGGAGAATCGCAACGTCGCCAAGGGCACGCCATTCGTTGAATCGTGCCCGTCACAAGCGCCATGACGCCTGCGGGCTATCGTTGGAATCTATCCGCCATCGTATCAAAAGTTGGTATGTCTGCTCTATGATGCCAGGCAATGTCGCCGCCCTGCCGCACGCCAGATCAGACCATGACACTCGCCACCCTGCTCCTGTTTCTCTTTGCTTCCGCCGTGACCATCGCCACGCCCGGCCCCACCGTCCTGCTCGCCCTGAATAACGGCTCGCGGCATGGCGTGCGCAAGGCAGCGTGGGGCATGGCGGGCGCGATCGCTGCAGATATCATCCTGATCGCCACCGTTGCGGCCGGGCTTGGCGCAGTAATCGCAGCATCCGAGTTTGCCTTCGCGTTGATCAAATGGTTTGGCGCAGCCTACCTGGCCTATGTGGGATGGAAACTGCTGCGCTCCGGCAATGTACCGGCCACGGCACCGGCGGAATTCGCGGCGGCCGTGGATAGCGGCCGGGCACATGTGTTGTTTTCACGCAGCTTCCTGGTAGCCGTCACCAACCCGAAGGCGTTGCTGTTTATTTCGGCGTTCCTGCCGCAGTTCATCGACACCAGCGCGTCCTTGCTCCCACAGTACGCCGTTTTGACGATCGCGCAATGCTTGCTGAACCTGCTGGCCATGCTGGTGTACGCGGCACTTGGCGCCAGGATCGTGCACGCCTTCCACGGCGCCGGCATGCGCTGGCTGAATCGCGTATCCGGCGGCACGCTGATGGCGCTGGCGGGCGGACTGGCGCTGTTCCGCCGCGCACAGGACTGAGGCCCCGCCGGGCTCAGAAAATCGAATGCCCGCTTAGCGTAGTCAGCCACTCCAGCGCCTGCACACCCGCCAGCGAGTTGCCGCTGTGGTCCAGCCCCGGCGACCACACGCACACCGCCCAGCGCCCCGGCAGCACCGCCACGATGCCGCCGCCCACGCCGCTCTTGGCCGGCAAACCCACCCGGTAGACAAAATCGCCCGCGGCATCGTAGGTGCCGCAGGTGAGCATCAGGGCCGAAAGCCGCTTGGCAGGGCTGGCGCCGAGCACGCGCTCGCCGCTCCAGGGCACCACGCCGCCGTGCGCAAGGAACAGCGCCGCGCGCGCCAGGTCTTCGCAGGTCATGGCAATGGCGCACTGGCGGCAATAGGCGTCAATGACTTTGTCCACCGGCATATCCAGCCGGCCAAAATCCTTCATGAAGTAAGCCATGGCGCGATTGCGGTCCGCGTGCTCGCGCTCGGACTGCGCCACCTTCGGGTCGTAGTCGATGGCCGGGTTATTGCTGAGCCGGCGGATGAACTGCACCAGCGCGGTCTCCGCCTGGACGAAGCGGCTGCACAGTACGTCCGTCACCACCAGCGCGCCGGCGTTGATAAAGGGGTTGCGCGGCTTGCCTTGCTCGTACTCCAGCTGCACCAGCGAGTTAAAGGCATTGCCCGAAGGCTCTCGCCCTACCCGCTGCCACAGGTCCTCCCCCAGCAACTGGAAAGCCAGCGTGCAGGCGAACAGCTTGGAAATGCTCTGGATCGAAAACGGCACCGCGGCGTCGCCCACGCAATGGCTGCGGCCATCGGCAAACACCAGCGCCATGCCGAAACGCGTGGCGGGCACCTTGCTCAGTTCGGGGATGTAGTCCGCCACCCGCCCTTGGCCCAGCAGGGGCGCGATGTCGCGGTGGATGCGTTGGAGGATGTGTGCGTAGTCCATGCCGGGGTCGCCGAGCCGCTCTGTTCCGGGCCGCCGCGGGCCGGACAACATCCGGGCCGCCAGCGGGTTCCGCGTATCGTACAACGAGACATGGCCTTGCAGCGGCCTTACGCCGCCACCCGCCGGCCCCGGTCCAGCGAGGCCGACACGCCAACCGCCAGCAATGCCAGCGCGGCCACCGCCGCACCCAGCCAGGGCAGTTGTGTCAGCGGCAGGCCCGCGCTGATCATCAACCCGCCCAGCCACGCGCCGGTGGCGTTGCCCAGGTTGAAGGCGCCCTGGTTCAGCGTGGAAGCCAGGTTGGGCGCGCCCTTGGCCTTGTCGAGCACGCGCACCTGCGTGGCGGGCACCACCGCAAAGCTCACCATGCCCCAGACAAACAGCGTGAACAGCGTCGGCACCGGAAAATGGCTGGTCCACGAGAACACCAGTTGCACCACCGCCACCGCTGCCAGCAGGCTGGCAAGCGCCGGCATCAGCTTCCAGTCGGCCAGCTTGCCGCCGGCCAGGCCGCCCACGGTGATGCCTGCGCCGAACAGCAGCAGCACCATGCTCTCCTGCTGCGCGGTGAAGCCGGTCACGTCGCGCAGGATGTAGGCGATATACGTAAACACCGTGAACATGCTGACCGAAGCCAGCGTGCTGATCAGCAACGCAAGCTGGACCTGGGCCGCGCCGATCGAGCGGAATTCGCGCAGGATGCTGCCGGCCTGCATCGGAATGGCCTTTGGCAGCCATGCCACCAGCGCCGTGGCGGCGGCCACGCCGATCACGGTGACAGCCCAGAACGTGGAGCGCCAGCCCATCAGGTGGCCGAAGGCGGTGCCAAACGGCACGCCCAGCACATTGGCCACCGTCAGGCCGGTGAACATCAGCGCGACAGCCTGCGCGCGCTTCTCGCGCGGGACCAGCTCGGCGGCCACCACCGCACCAATGCCGAAAAAGGCGGCATGGCAGAACGCCGTGACCACGCGCGCGGCCATCAGCAGTGCATAGTTGGGCGCCAGCGCGCACAACGCATTGCCGAGGATGAACAAGCCCATCAACCCGACCAGCGCGGTCTTGCGCGGCCACCTGGCGGTGAGGATGGCGAGGATAGGCGCGCCCACGGCCACGCCGATGGCATAGCCGGAAACCAGCATGCCGGCAGCCGGCGCGGAGACGCCTAGATCGGCGGCGACATCGGGCAACAGCCCCATGATGACGAATTCGGTGGTGCCAATGCCAAAGGCCGCGGCAGCCAGCGCGAGTAGCGGTAATCGCATGATGTTGTTATTGAAGGACGAGAGAGATCGGCGAAGCTTGCGCGCCCGGCGGAGATGGACGTTGCGCACGCCGCGGCGAAAAGGACAGCACGCCGCGTGCATGTGAAAAGCGCTTTGCGGCGCGCCGGCACGATTGCGCAAGTCCGGCATTCTGCGCCAATTTCGCGCGGGACGTTGGCCGCCCCGCTAAAAACCTTGTGCCCGAAGCGGTCACAAGGCGACTGGCTACGCAGTACTACTCAGCGGTTTCGCCCGTGCATTTCCGTCGACCGCGCAGTACTACGCAAAGCCGCCTCAAAAGAACACGCTGCGGATCAGCGGTGCCGCCAACACGCTGACCAGCCCGGCGATCATCATCACCAGCGATGCCACCACGCCTTGCACTTCGCCAAGCTGGCGCGCCTTGGCCGTACCGGCGCCGTGCGCGGCGGCGCCAAAGATGGCGCCCTGCGCCAGCCGGCTGCGTACCGAAGGCAGGCAGGCCAGCACGGCCTCGCCGATGGCCATGCCCGTCAGCCCGGTGATCACGACAAAGATCGCGGCTAGATCAGGCGGCCCGCCCAGCGCGCGCACCGCATCCACGGCGAACGGCGTCGTCACCGAACGCACCGCCAGGCCCTTCTGCAGCATCACCGACAAGCCGAAACCGCGCGCCAGCCAGACCGAACTGACCACCGAGGTCAGCACCGCAGCCAGCACGCCGAGCGAAATCGACAGCCAGTGCTGGCGCACCAGCTTGCGGTGATCGTAGATCGGCAACGCGAAAGCGATGGTGGCCGGGCCGAGCAGCCACATCAGCCAGCGCGTGTCCGCGATGTAGTCGCGATAGGGAATATGGGCAGCCAGCACCAGCGCGATCAGCACCACGGGTGTAGCCAGCAGCGGCATCAGCCACAGGCGGGCGCGGCGCGCATAGAGGCGCTTGTTGAAGTAATAGAAGGCAACGGTAGCCACCAGGCTCAGCGCCGCCAGCGCGGTGTCATGCATGACGCTGCTGCCCGTTGCGGGTGGCGTTGCTCGCGCGGCGCGCCAGCCTTAGCTCCAGCCGGTACACCTGCTCCACCACCAGTGCCGTCACCACCATCACCGCCAGCGTGCTCAGGGCGATCACCGCGCAGATGCGCCAACCCTGGTGCCTGACCAGCTCCCGATACTGCACCACCGCCAGCACCGCCGGGATAAAGAACAGCAGCATCTCGCCCAGCAGCCAGTCCGCGCCGCGCCGCACCCAGCCGCCGCGCACCGCGCCACTGAACAGCAGCGCCGCCAGCGCCAGCAGCCCGAGCAGACCGGCCGGCAACGGCAGCCCGAGGCGCACGCGCAGCCAGTCGGCCAGCAACCACAGCGCCGACAGCGCCGCCACCTGGGTGAGCCCGATCGCGCCCGCACGCAGGCGGCCGAAGGCCGGCATCGGCGGCGGTACGGATGAGGCGGCGGCCGGGGTGGAGGGGACAGCGCTTTGCATGGTTCGAGTCAGTCTATTGCGCCAGGGACGAAGTGGCAGTGACGCTAGTGTACGGAGAGCCATTCGATATATAAAATGAATATAAATTATTGAATTGATGCCAGATCGGAATGGCAAATCCGGCATCGCACATTCCATCGGAGGCACCATGGATATCCGGGCCCTGCGTTACTTCGTGGAAGTCGTCCGCCAGAACGGCTTCACCCGCGCCGCCGAAACCCTGCACGTTACCCAGCCCACCATCAGCAAGATGGTCAAGAGCCTGGAAGACGAACTGGGCGGCCCGCTGCTGCTGCGCGAAGGCCGCACGGTGCGGTTGACCGACGCCGGCGAGGTTGTGTTCGCGCGCAGCCAGGCGGTGCTGGCCGAAGTGGCGCGGCTGCGCCAGGAGGTGGCCGAGGTGGACGGCATGGCGCGCGGC
Source organism: Cupriavidus sp. 05L310 (assembly GCF_056398185.1). NCBI lineage: Bacteria > Pseudomonadati > Pseudomonadota > Betaproteobacteria > Burkholderiales > Burkholderiaceae > Cupriavidus > Cupriavidus sp. 05L310. Next base: position 30,215 of record NZ_JBFTOX010000040.1, on the reverse strand, counting down.
GAACTGAAGGTAGGCATTCCCCCCATGGCCGGGCGTTACCTTGCCCCGGTAATCGGTGCCTATCGCCGCCAGTACCCCGGCGTGAAGCTGCGGCTGGGCGAGCAAGGCGGGCGCGCACTGGAAGAAGGCGTGGCCGCGGGCGAACTGGACCTGGGGGTGACGGTGCTGCCCGCCGCCGTGGCGGGCCTGGCCAGCCTGACCGTGACACGCCAGGCGCTGGTCGCGGTGTTTCCCGGCGAGCGCGCGCCGCGCAAGGCCGGCCCGGTCCGGCTGGCGGATCTGGCTGGTCTGCCCTTTGTGATGTATGAAGATGACTTTGTGCTCTACCGGGTCATCCTGAACGCATGCGAGGCTGCTGGTTTTACGCCGCAGATTGCGGGGCAGAGCCGGCATTGGGACTTTATCGGGGAACTGGTGGCGGCCGATGTGGGCGTGGCAATCTTGCCGGCGCCGATAGCAGGCCAGCTGGATCCGGCACGCGTGGCGATCCGGCCGTTGGTTGCGCCGCAGTTGACGTGGGAGTTGGGGCTGGTCTGGCGGGAAGGCTATTTGTCGCGCGCCGCGCGGGCCTGGCTGGCTTGTTGCGAGCAGGCCTTCGGCACTGCCCGCAGATCCGTCTGACCTGATGCGCGGCCAATTTGCGTCCGGCCAGCTTGCGCGGCGCAAGCGAAGGAGGCGATGCCCTGGTCGCGGTCACATCGACCAATGGTGGTCGACCCAGATTGGACAACCGGGCTACGCAACAGCATTTTGTTCGTCCTGCCGACTGGTACTCCGTGGGACGTGCCGATGCCTGAACCTAGAGGAAGGATGGCAACTGCGCCTGGCAAAAGTCCAGATAGGACCTGACGATTGCGGACGGATGACGATGCGAGGGATATAGCAAATTGAGTTCCTGCACAGGCAAGGGGTGTTCTGGCAGCAGGGTCACAAGGTTCTTCTCCCGAATGGCGCTGGCAGCCATGAACGGGGGCAGTTCTGTGACGACCTCACCGGCAAGCGCCCGGCTGCGCAGGTGCGCATAGTCATTTGCGGACAGTACCGCCGCGGGGCTATGTTCGGACGAACCCAGGCGCCAGACAGTTGGAGCATTCGAGCCCTGGTTCCATACCGCGCAGGGAAAGCGATGCAAAGCCTCGGGCGTCTCCGGCATGCCAAGACGCTCGACGAGGGCCGGACTTGCGACCAGGACATGACGATAGGACAGGACGCGCCGCGCGACCATGGTCTCGTGTGCAATTGTCCCAACGCGCAGCGCAACGTCGATGCCATCCTCGACGAGATCGACGCGCCGGTCGGTCGTGAAAATATGCAGGCGGATATCGGGACACTGGCGTTGAAATGCCGCAAGCAGGTCCCACCAGGGTTCGAATGACGGCGGTAGCGATAACCTCAGCCGTCCCTTGAGGCGTGTCTGGTCGCTCATGACGGCCTGCTCCGCCTCCAGCAGGGCCTCGATGCCACGACTGGCGTGCTCATAGAGGCGCGCCCCGGCGTCCGTGAGCCTGGTTCCACGCACTGAACGCTCCAACAACTGCACGTTCAATTGCCGCTCCAGTTCCCGAAGCCGGCGGCTTAGTGTTGGCAGCGGTACGCCCATGCGACTTGCAGCGGCGGAGAGACTCCCCGCCTGCACCACTTCCACAAACATCTCCACGGCATTGAGGTCCATTCTTTACCTCTCAAAAATGAGAGGAATGTTACCAAAATCAACGGTTTTCTTCCGACATTGAATAGGCGAAAGTTGCTTCCAGGCGCTGGCCCCCTGGCCAGCATCTTCAACTGAACCAGGAGTTACGCACATGTCAAAGATCCGGCATTCCCGTCTTGCCAGCCCTTCACCCCGCCACTGAAGAGAGACCAGCCATGAAAGCCTATGTCATCGAACAAGCAGGCGGCCCCGAAGTCCTGCAAATGCGTGAGATTGCATCCCCGGAGCCAGCGGCGGACGAAGTTTTGATCCGCGTGCGCGCATTTGGTTTGAATCGCGCCGAAGCCTATCTGCGGGCCGGGAAAATGGGGCCGATCACCGCGCCACGCGTGCCAGGCATCGAAGCCGTCGGCGAGATCGTCGACGATCCCGCGGGCGTGTTTCGCACCGGTCAGCGCGTCGCCACGGCCATGGGCGGCATGCAATTCACGCGAGGTGGCAGCTACGCCGAACAGATAGCCGTGTTGCGCAGCAATGTCATTGCCCTGGACAACATCTCCCTGACATGGGAGGAGCTTGCAGCCCTACCCGAAGCCTATCTGACCGCATGGGGTGCGCTGGAGAAGAGCCTTGCTGTCGAACGTGGTCAAACGTTGCTGATACGCGGCGCCACGTCGTCCGTCGGCCTTGCAGCGCTCACCTACGCCAAGGCGCTCGGCCTGAATGTCATTGCCACCACCCGCTCGCAGACGAATGCAGGGCGCCTGCGGGAAGCCGGCGCTGACAAGGTGGTCGTCGACACCGGCGAAATCGCAGCCGATGTCCGCCAGCTCGCATCGGAAGGCGTGGATGCGGCGCTGGAAGTCGTCGGCGCCACGACGCTGCGCGATACGGTCAAGACCCTGCGGCCGTTCGGGGCGGTCAGTGTTATCGGCTTGTTAGGGGGGCCGCCTGCCCTGGAGTCGTTTCACCTGATGCAAGACCTTCCCGCCGCGGTGCGCCTCAACTTTTTCCCGAGCGGCCTGCTGGGCACTGCCGCTTTGCCGCTGTCGGAATCGCCGCTGCCATGGATTGCGCAGGATCTCGCCAAAGGTCTCATTCCATCGACGCATGCCAGGACGTTCGATTTCGATGAAGTCCGCCAGGCCCACAGCCTGATGGAGAGCAACCGGGCCCTCGGCAAGCTCGTCGTGCGACTTTAGTCGCGACCGATTCCGAGGACAGCATCATGCGTAACATACTTCGTGTCCCGTTGGCTGCGGTTGCAGCGTCCATGCTGTTGCAGCCTGCTGCCCAGGGAGCCACGCCGGCATCGGAAGCCGCAGTGAGTACGGCCATATCCGGACAGCTCGCTCGTTACGAGCAGGCGCTGAACAGTGCCGACATCGAGCGGATCATGTCGCTCTATGCCCGCGACCCGGTATTCATGCCGCAAAACGGTTCGCCGGCCGTGGGCCGCGAGGCGGTCCGGCGCGCTTATGGGCATGTCTTCGACTCGATCAAGCTCAATGTGCGCTTCGAGATCGATGAGATCCGCCTGCTATCGGATGAGTGGGCCTATGCTCGTACCCGCTCACGCGGCACGGTGACGCGGCTGGGCAATGCAGTCCCGCCTGGGCCCGAAGCCAACCAGGAATTGTTCCTGCTGCGTCGCGAAGCCGATGGTCAGTGGCGATTCGCCCGCTACATCTTCTCGACCACCAACCCGCCGGCCCGACCGGACTGAGCGACCATGGCCACCTGCGCCCGACCCGGCGGATGGTGGCGTTGCGACGGCCCCGTCCTAACGAAAGAGATCCTGCCCTGCGGGCAGGCTGCAGGCAGGACTTCCACCCTGCCTGCAAACCCGCCGAACGCCCCCCCCTGCGGGACGGGATCAGTTGCGCCCGATCTCCTGAAGGATGCGCGTCAGCAGGTACAACCGCGGCACGATCGAATCGATCTCGATGTATTCGTCGCGCGCGTGGTAGCCGAAGCCCGCGAGGCCAAAGCTCTCCACCACCACGGCCTTGCCGGAACGCCCGGCGAAGCCCGCGTCGGTGCCGCCGCCGGTGCCTTCGGCCAGCGCCAGCTGGCGGCCGTCGAGTTCGGCGTAGATGGCTTGCGCGCGCTGCGCCAGTTCGCGGCCGCGTGCGTTGGCGACAAACGGCGGGCGGCCGGCTTCCATGGTCACCGTGGTCTGCGTGTCGGGGACGAGCTTGCCCTCCTCGACCTTCTTCTGCAGCGCGGCTTGCAGCTTCTCCGGGCCGTCCTTGACCGTCATGCGCACGTCGCCGATGGCGGTGGCACGCTCGGGGATCTGGTTGCGTACCTCGCCGGACTGGGCGGTGGTCCAGTTGAGCTGGGTGCCCGGCACCGATTTGGCCACGTCGCGCGTCTGCTGCAACTGGTAGGCCAGCTCGATCAGCGCATTGCGGCCCAGTTCCGGCGCGGCGCCGGCATGCGAGGCGCGGCCCTTCACCTCCATGGTGGCGGTGGCGGTGCCGCTGGCGCCCATCAACAGGGCTTCGGCCTTGACCACCGCCTTGGCGGCGGTCGGCTCGAACGACAGCACTACGTCATGCTGGTCGGCCAGGCTGGCGATGGTCTCGCCGGAACCGACCGAGCCCACTTCCTCGTCCGGGTTGAACAGGACGGTCAGTTGCGCGTAGTCCTGCCAGCCGGCCGCCTTGAGGATGGCCAGCGAATGCAGGATCACCGCGATGCCGCCCTTGTCGTCGGCGATGCCGGGGCCGTAAAGGCGGTTGCCTTCCTGCCTGATCGGCTGCGTCGCCAGCGTATTGGCCGGATAAACCGTGTCCATGTGGGCGATCAGCATGATGCGGCGCTTGCCCGTGCCGGTGAGCGTGCCCTTGACCATGGTGCCGGGGCCTTTTGTCACGGCGATGCGTTCGGTGCCGGCGCCGAGCGCCTTCAGGCGGCCTTCGGTATAGCTGGCCATCTGCGCCAGTCCCGCCGCGTTGGCGCTGCCGGACTCGATCGACACCATCTCCTTGAGCGACTGGATCACCGACGGCTCCGCGGTGCGCGCCGCGTCCAGCAACCGGGCATCCGCGGCGCAGGCGCTGCCGGTGGCGAGGGCAAGGACGGCCATGGCGGCATGCGTAAGCCGGCGCAAGGATGAATGCATGAAATCTCCCGTTGAGGATGTTTGTACTTGTGGATTCGTTCTTGCCAGTTTGCGCTGGCGGCGGCAACGCAAACGCGCCGCCGCCAATCATCGGCAGGTACGCGTCGGGCGCGCGTCAGTTGCGCCCGATCTCCTGCAGGATGCGCGACATCAGGTAGAGCCGCGGCACGATCGAATCGATTTCGATGTACTCGTCGCGCGCGTGGTAGCCGAAGCCCGCCAGGCCGAAGCTCTCCAGCACCGTGGGCTTGCCCGAGCGCGCGGCGTAGCCCGCGTCGGTGCCGCCGCCGGTCTGCGGCACCAGCGTCAGGTCACGGTCGATCTCCTTGTAGATGGCCTGCGCCCGCGCTGCCAGCGCGCGGCTGCGCTGGTCGGCCACGTACGGCGGATGGCCGGGCGTGAGGTTGAGCGTGGTTTCGGTGTCGGGAACCAGCTTGCTGGAGCCAAGCTTGGCCTGGAGCGCCGTCTGCAGTTTTTCCAGCGCGCCGGGCTGGGTCAGTCGGACATCGCCCACGGCTTCGGCCTTCTCGGTGATCTGGTTCAGCGGGCCGTTGGCGCTCGCGCGGGTCCAGACCAGCGCCGCGCCCGGCACGTCCTTGGCCACGTCGCGCGTCTGGAGCATCTGGTATGACAGTTCGTAAAGCGCATTGCGGCCCAGCTCCGGCGCGGCGCCGGCATGTGCCGCACGGCCTTTGACATCGAGCGTGGCGGTGGCGACGCCGGCGGAAGCCAGCAGCAGGGGTTGGCCTTTCATCACCACAGAGCCGGCCGAGGGCTCGCAGGAGAGCACCACGTCATACTGTTCGGCCAGCCTGGCGATGGTGTCGCCGGAACCGGGCGAGCCCACTTCCTCATCCGGGTTCAACAGCACCGTCAGCTCGGCGTAGTCCTTCCAGCCGGCCGCCTTGAGAATCGCCAGCGAATGCAGGATCACGGCGATGCCGCCCTTGTCATCGGCGATGCCGGGACCGTACAGGCGGTTGCCATCCAGCCTGATGGGCTGCGTCGCCAGCGTGTTCGGCCCGTAAACCGTATCCATGTGGGCGATCAGCATGATGCGGCGCTTGCCCGTGCCGGTGAACGTGCCCTTGACCATGGTGCCCGGGCCTTTGGTGACGGGGATGCGCTCGGTGCTGGCGCCCAGCGCCTTGAGCCGGCCTTCGGTGAAGCTGGCCATCTGCGCCAGGCCCGCCGCGTTGGCGCTGCCGGACTCGATCGACACCATGTCCTTGAGCGACTGGATCAGCCCGGGCTCGGCTGCGCGGGCCGCGTCCAGCAGTTGCGCATCGGCGGCGCGGGCGCTGCCGGCGGCACCGAGGGCCAGCGTGAGCGCGGCGACAGCGGTCTGGGTAAGTCGGCGCAGGGATGGCTGCATGAAGTCTCCTGTTGCTTGCATCGTTATTGTGGTCACGCGGGTTGCCCGCCGAGCGACGATGCTAGCCCTTGCGCGCGCGGCAAGGTAGGATCAATCCCGCCAATTGGAATGCCGATCCCGCCATGCCCGACGCTGACTCCTCCGCCCTCCCGGCGCCGCCCGCCGGATCCGACAACCCCGACAATCCCGCCACCAGCGGCGCGAGCCGCCCCGTGCCGCTGCACGTGCGCCTGCTATGGCTGCCGGAGGCCATGCCGGGGATGCTGTTCGGGGCGCTGGACGTGCTGCGCGCGGCGGCCGGGGTGGCCAGGCTGCAACGCCCGGATGCGGACCGCGACCTGAGCTGGAGCGTGATCGGCCCGTCGGGCCGCGCGCTCGCCCTGCCTGCCCTGGGCCTGGAGCCCGCGCGGCGGCGCCGGCGCGCCGCGGCCGATGGCAATGCGCTGGTCGTCATACCGGGCCTGCTGGCGCGCAATGCCCCGCATCTGGGCGAAATCGTCAGCGGCGCGACCCAGGCGCTGCGCTTGCTGGAGCGCCACGCGCAGGCGGGCGGCTGGCTTGCCGCCGGGGCAAGCGGTATCGCCTTCGCCGCCGAACTTGGCCTGCTCGATGGCGCGCGCATGGGCGCGCCCTGGACCTTCCAGAGCTGGATGGCCAAGCGCTATCCCCGCTGCGATTTCTCCGCCAGTGAACCGATGAGCGTGCATCAGCGCGTGTTCGGCTGCGTCGCGCCGGCGCTGCAAACGGAGTTCATGTTGCGCGTGCTGGGCCACCTGCATGACCCGGACCTCGCGCAGACTTGTTCGCGCATGCTGCTGTACCAGGCCGAGCGCCAGCAGCTCACGCCGGAACTGGTGTCGCAACGCTGGCTCAGCAAGACAGCCGACAGCCCGGTCTATCGCGCCATGCGCTGGCTGCAGGCCAACGTCGATGCGCCGTACCGGCTGGCCCTGGTGGCGCAGGCGGCCGCCACCAGCGAGCGCACCTTGCTGCGGCATTTCCGGCAAGTCAGCGGCATGACGCCGCTGGAGTATCTGCACGGGCTGCGCGTGGAGCGCGCCAAGACCTTGCTGGAGGTGACGCTGCACGGCTCGCAAGCCGTGGCGGAAGCCTGCGGCTACAGCGATGCGGCGGCGTTCCGCCGGCTGTTCCAGCGGGCTACGGGGATGTCGCTGTCGAGCTATCGGGCGCGCTTCGCGCTGCGCTCGCAGCGGCGCTACTGGCGCGTGGAGGACATGCCGCGCACGGCCGGCAGCGCATGAGCGCATCGGGCGCACCAGAGCGGGGGCCGCCAGCCTTGCGCGGCCCCACCGTCCGGGCTTCAGGTTGCAAACGTCTGTTCAACTACTCAGCACGATGCGATTGACGACATCCTCCACGCCATGCACGTACCAGGCATCCCGCTCGGCCTGGCGTTTCGCGGCTTCGGTGGTGGCGTAGCCTTCAAGCGTGACCACCCGGTTCTCCGTACGTACCTGGATGCGGTCGGCATCGACGAACTGGTCTGTCTCCAGGACCAGCTTGAGCGCTTCCGTGACTTCGTCGTCGCGGTCGGCTTCCGCCGGGGCCACCACCAGTTCGTTGACCACGCAGCGGCAGCCACGCGACCACCAGGCCAGCACGCCGGCCAGCCGCATGTGCGACAGGCTGATCACGTGCCCCCGCAGCGTCACGACGCCGTCGACGACTTCGATCTCGATCTCGCCGCTGGACTCGCCAACGGCCTCGCGCACCGGTTCGATGCGCCCCTTGGTGTGCGCGCAGATCCGGCAATTGCGGAAATCGATCGCCTGCAGCAGGCGCACGCAGATCGCATTGCGCAGTTCGCCGTCGCCAACCGCCGCACCGCCGTCGGTCACGCGCAGGTGGTCGATTACCGCCGACACACCGTCGACACGGCGCACCGAGGCGGCAACGCGGCTCTTGTCGACAATATCGGGCACTTCGCCTTCGAGAATCAGCGCGCCGTCGCTCAGGCGCAGGTGGATGGTGGGATGGATGGCATGGCTGTGAAAGGGCACGTGGGCGATGGCCGCCCGAGCCTGGGTCAGGACTGCTTCACTGCTATACATGATGTCTGCCTTATCTTTGAAGGTCTGGATATAGGAGACGGCGTTCCGTCCGGCGAACGCCCTCGCGGCGCCACGCCGATACTACGGCGCGAAGCGGCGAATCTTCATTATAGGTAGCCAGGCTGGCTACGCCCGACCTGTTGCCAGGGCGGAGTGACGGACGCAAGCCAGCCCGCGCGAACCGCCGCTCAGGTCTCTACCGTGGCGTCCATGGTGATCTCGGCCTTGAGCAGCTTCGAGACCGGGCAGCCCGCCTTGGCCGTTTGCAGTGCCTTCTCGACCGCGGCCTTGTCGGCACCGGGGACGCGCACCTTCACGTCCAGGTGCACGGCCGTGATGGTGAAGCCAGAATCATCCTTGTCCAGGGTGACGGTGGCCTTGGTCGCGATGCTCTCGGCGACCATCTTGGCTTCGCCCAGGAACAGCGACAGCGCCATGGAGAAACAGCCGGCATGGGCCGCCCCGATGAGTTCCTCGGGATTGGTGCCCGGCCCTCCCTCGAAGCGGGCCTTGAAGCCGTATGGCGCGTCCTTGAGCACTCCGCTCTCCGCCGAGATGCTGCCCAGGCCGTCCTTGATGCCGCCCTGCCATTTAGCCGATCCGTACTTTTGCATGAGTGTTCTCCATGGTCGAAAAGCAATGTGGCGCAACCTTCGCCGCGCCGGGGGTGAGGCGGCAAGTGCCCGTCCGCATACTTCGGTGCAGCGTTGGTGCCGCAGGCATGGTCACCTGAGCTCACTGCCGCCGGCCGGGAAAAATCTTCCACCAGAAGGCAAACTTCCTGAATCAACAGCTAATTCCATCAAATGAACGGACAATTTCTCTCAATTTATCGCAATTATCGGGAACCGAACCCTCCTTCGGCTGCCTTACTTCCGCCGCGCAACATCGGCGGATTGCTACCGGGCCAAGCTGAATCACAATAGGACGCAATCCGGAAAACGGCCAGCAGCCTCGCTGCGAGCCGCCTGGCGGTCCGCAGCGAACGCGCAGCACCCATCACAATTGACCACCATCCAATCACAACAAAGGGAGAACGGATGTCATTGACTTCCAATAAATTGCCTGCCTGGACCTTGTGGCTGCCACTGGCAGCCTGGGCCATCCTCGGGGCGGGCATGGCGGCGCCTGGCCAGGCGCTGCTGCTGGTGCTGGCCGGCCTGGCCCTCGCGGGCTCGGTATTCGCGGCCGTCCACCATGCCGAGGTGGTAGCGCACAAAGTGGGCGAGCCGTTCGGCACGCTGGTGCTGGCGATTGCGGTGACCGTGATCGAGGTGGCGCTGATCGTCTCGGTGATGCTGTCCTCCGGCCCCGAAAAAGCCGGGCTGGCGCGCGATACCGTGTTCGCCGCGGCCATGCTGGTATGCAACGGCATCGTGGGGATCTGTCTTCTGGTCGGCGGGCTGCGCCATCGCGAACAGGCTTTCCAGGCACCGGGCGCCACCGCCGCGCTGGCGGTGCTGGCCGCGCTGGCGGTGCTCACGATGGTGCTGCCGAACTACACCAGCGCCATCCCCGGACCCATGCTGTCGCAGTCGCAACTGGCCTTCGCGGGCATCGCCTCGCTGGTCCTCTACGGCAGCTTTGTGTTCGTGCAGACGGTGCGCCATCGGGACTACTTCCTTGTCGACGGCACCTCGGACGAGAGCGTGCACGCGCCGCCGCCGCCCGCGAAGATCGCGCTTGCCAGCGGCGGCATGCTGCTGGTTTGCCTGGTGGCGGTGGTCGGCCTGGCCAAGCTGCTCTCGCCCACGGTGGAAGCCGCGGTGGCCAGCGCCGGCGCGCCGCCGGCCGTGGTCGGCATCGTGATTGCCGCGCTGGTGCTGTTGCCGGAAGGCCTGGCCGCCTTGCGCGCCGCGCGCGCCGACCGGTTGCAGACCAGCATGAACCTGGCGCTGGGCTCCGCGCTGGCCAGCATCGGACTGACCATCCCGACCGTGGCCATGGTCTTCATCGTGGTCGGCAAGCCGCTGATGCTGGGCCTGGGCCCGACCGAAACCGTGCTGCTCGCGCTGACCTTACTGGTCAGCACGCTCACGCTGCATTCCGGCCGCACCACCATGCTGCAAGGCGTAGTGCACCTGGTCATCCTGGCGGCCTACCTGTTCCTGTCCGTCGTGCCCTGAGCGCCGCTGACTGTGGCCCGCCAGCGGGCCACCTGCCTCGCGACGCGAAGCGAGCCGTCCCGCCTGCGCACGATCCTTGCTAGTGAGAGCGGATCGATCTCACTAGCGCCCGAGCGCAATCACCATGCTCCACCCCCCTCGCCTCTATCTCTACCTGGATGCCGTGGCCCGCCACGGCTCGATCCGCAAGGCCGCCGAGCAGCTCCACGTCGCCTCCACCGCGCTGAACCGGAAAATCCTGGAGGTGGAGCAACAGGTCGGCACCCCGCTGTTCGAGCGCCTGCCGCGCGGGGTGCGGCTGACCGCCGCCGGCGAAGTGCTGATCGCCACCGTGCGCCGCAGCCTGGCCGACCTGGACTCCGCCGCCGCGCAGATGGAGCAGCTGCGCGGGCTCGTGCGCGGCATGGTGCGCATTGCGACGGTCGAGTCAGTCGCTACGGATTTCCTGCCCGGTGTCATCGGCCACTACCAGTCCACCTATCGCGGCGTCCAGTTTCGCGTGTCGGTGGGCAACACCGGCGACCTGCTGGCCGCGCTCAGGGAGGACGAGGCCGACCTGCTGCTGGCGCACGATCCCCCTCCCACCGCCTTCCTGCATGAACTGACGGTATCCGCGCAACCCTTCTGCGCAATGATGCGCCCGGACCATCCGCTGGCTGGCCGGCGCTCGCTGCGGCTGTCCGACTGCCAGCCCTATCCGGTCGCGCTCGGGCCCGAGAGCTTCGGCAGCCGGCGGCTGATCGAGGCGATCTGCGCGCGCAACCGGCTGTCGCTACGGGTCATGCTGGAGGCGACCACTGTGGAGATGCTGATGAGCTTTGCGCGCCAGACCGGCGCGATCTGCTTCCAGTTCCAGGCCGGCACGCTGCGCGAGGCGCGCCAGGGCACGCTGGTCGCCGTGCCGCTGTCCGACCCCGAACTGTGCGGCGGCCGGCTGGTGCTGGGTGCCCGCAAGGGCCGCAACCTGCCCCCGCCGGCGGCGGCTTTTGCCGAGCACCTGAAGGCAGCGCTGACGGGCCTGCACCAGCCGTTGGCCGAGGCGGCCTGATGTGCGGCCTGACCGGCGCCGCGGCCCGCCACGCGCGCCGGCGAGTGCACACAATTTGCGTGCGCCATGAGAAGAAATAAGTGCTGGTTGCATGCAATCGAATTGCCGCAAACTGCATCCATCGCACATTCAATGCAGTCAAGCCCGGCGCCACCGGCCCGGCCCGGACACCTACGAAAGCAACGACAGCAACCACAGCAAGATGAGAATCCCGCAACAAGCATGAGCCAGCGCCGTTAGCCACCGGCGCATTCCCGCGCCAGCCATTTCCAGATCACGCACTTTTTAAATAGCCGGGGCCTGTCCCCGCGGGGGCGTTGTCGTGCCCGGAGAATTCGACAGAGCCAGCAACGAAAGAGAACGGGGTCAACCATGGAGGTCTTTATGCAACACAAGTTCAAGCCGGTCATGAAACTGGCGGTCATGGCCGCAGCCTTGCTCTGCGGCCATGCGATGGCGCAATCCAGCGTCACGCTTTACGGGATGGTTGACGCCTACGTGGGCGCCACCAAGGCAGGCGGCGCGGACCGCGCCTGGGGCGTCAACAGCGGCGGCATGCAAACCTCGTACTGGGGCATCAAGGGTACCGAGGATCTCGGCACCGGCCTCAAGGCGATCTTCGACCTCAACGGCTTCCTGCGCCCGGACACCGGCAAGCAGGGCCGCTTCGACGGCGATGCGCTGTTCACCCGCAATGCTTACGTCGGCCTGCAGAGCGCCACGCTGGGCACGGTCAAGATGGGGCGTAATACCACGCCCTACTTCCTCTCGACCATCCTCTTCAACCCGCTGGTCGACTCCTATGTGTTCTCGCCGGCGATCTTCCATACGTACTTCTCGGCCAGCAACGGCCGCGTGTACGACCCGGGCATCATCGGCGACTCGGGCTGGAGCAACTCGCTGGTGTACTCCACGCCGAACTTCGGCGGCCTCACCGCCAATGCCATCTACGCCTTCGGCGAGCAGGCGGGTAGCGTCGGCAAGAACAAGTGGGGCGGCAATGTGCTCTACTTCAACGGCAACTTCGGCGCCACGGTGGCCTTCCAGCAGGTCAAGTTCAACAGCGTGCCGGGCGACGTGACCTCGCCCGCGGCACTGTCCGGGTTCGACAGGCAGAACGCCGTGCAGGTGGGCGTGAGCTACGACTTCAAGGTGGTCAAGCTGTTCGCACAGGGCCAGTACATCAAGAGCAGCGTCAACAACGCCACCGGCGACATCAAGCACACCAACGGCCAGGTCGGCGCCTCGGTGCCGCTGGGCAACGGCAACGTGCTGGTCTCGTACGCCTACGACAAGACCAGGAACGATGTCGCGGACTTCAAGCGCAATACGGTTGGGCTGGCTTACGACTACAACCTGTCCAAGCGCACCGATGTCTATGCTGCCTACTTCTACGACAAGCTGAGCGACCAGTCGCATGCCGACAGCTTTGGGGTGGGTGTGCGGCACCGGTTCTGATCCGGCGCAAGGCGCACGGCGCGTGCGTGCGCATACATGACGGCCGGTCATTGCTGACCGGCCGTTTCCTTTCATAGCGACGAACGCCACTGCGCGCTTGCCGGACGCCATCCGGCATGCCTCTTTCCAGGCGCGAAGGCAGATGGCCGATCGCAGCGCGCGCTATGCTATGGTCTGGCGTCCCCCCGTAATGGGCCGTAGCAAAGCATGAAGCCCCTTTCCCACATCCACGCAATGGTTCCGCAAGCCGCCAGCCTGCCGGACCTCGATGCCCTGCTGGCGCGCGTGCGCGCCTGCCGCAGCTGCGAAGCGCACTTGCCGCTTGGCCCCCGCCCCGTAGTACAAGCCGCCACCCCGGCCCGCATCCTGATCGTCGGCCAGGCGCCCGGCACGCGCGTGCATGCCAGCGGCATCCCCTGGGACGATCCCAGCGGCGACCGCCTGCGCGAGTGGATGGGGATTGATAAGGAAGTTTTCTACGATCCCGCGCGCATCGCCATCATCCCGATGGGCCTGTGCTATCCGGGCCGCGGCGCCAGCGGCGACCTGCCGCCGCGCAAGGAGTGCGCACCGCTGTGGATGGACGCGTTGCTGGCGTGCCTGCCGGATATTGAACTGACACTGCTGGTCGGGCAATATGCGCAGCGGCGGTTTCTTGGCGCCGCTGCGCGCGGTGGCGTGACGCCGACGGTGGCGGGCTTTGCCGCGCATGGGCCGCGCTATCTGCCGTTGCCGCACCCGTCACCACGCAACCAGGGGTGGTTCAAGCGCAATGACTGGTTCGCCAGGGAGTTGCTGCCGGTACTGCGCCAGCAGGTTGCCACCGTCCTGGCGTGTCGGCGCGACTAGCCTGGGTTCTCAGGCGTCCTCCAGATGCGACTCCCCCCACTGCCGATGCCGCGAAGAACACGACACCCTGACATCGGTAGCTGTCTGGCCCTTCTTAATTCCTGGCGCTCACGCAGTTCGGCGATGAACCAAAAAAAATGCGCCACTCGGGCGCAGATTCTTCCAGCAACAGCCTTGTACCGCGCAGCGGCCGGGCAGTGCCCGGCGCGCCGCCTTACTTCGTAGCCGAAGCGGTGACGGATTCCATGGCCTCGCGCATCGGCTTGAGTGCCGTCTCGTAGGCTGCGACCCAACCCTGAGCACCGGCGCCAGGGAACGAACCGTTCGTGTTCGACATGAAATTCTGGCCAAGCGATGCCAGTGCTTCCTGGGTCTGCGCAACGTAGGCGCTCATCTGGCGCTGGGCTACCTGGGCGAACTCGGTGCCGGTGGCGGTGATGATTTCGTTCATGTGCCCGGCGTAGGCGCTCAACTTCTGGCCAAACGCATTGGTCAGTTCCGGCTTGAAGCCAGACACGCCGCCAACGGATTGCTGACTGGCTTCGCGCACGTATTCCGCGCCGTCCGCCAGGCTTGCCTTGGCCGCCTGCATGTTCAATTCGGTGATTTTTTCGGCGCCGCGGGCCAGGGGACCGACCAGCGCGACAAACAGGTCCAGGTTAGCTTGCTGGAAACCGAAGAACTGAGCTTGGGCCTGGGCTTGGGATTGGGCTTGCGAGGGTTGTGCCATGTAATAACTCCTGAGGATGATCCAACGCTTTCGAAGAGTTTTCCGTGGGCGGCATCACCTTTGCTGCGTTGCAGCAATTGGACACATCATAGGCTCATTGGACCAGGAGTCAAGCGAATTCAAAAAGACGTTTCCGGCCGCGCGATATGCCACGTATGCGCCCTACTCCACCGCCGGCCGGATGCATAGCAGGAGCCTGTGCCTGCCGTCATCCAGCGGCACGCGCACCGTGCCTTCGCCACAGCGGATCGCCAGCCCGTCAAGGACCGCATGCCCGCCGCCAGCACCGGGCGCGAGCGTCTCCACGCGGATTTCGTAGTGGCAGGCACCCAGGCTGATGGCAGCGTCAAACCCCGGCCACGCCGCCGGAATGCTCGGCTGGACGACCAGCCAGGCCCCTTCGCGGCGAATACCCAGGATGCCCTCCACCCCGGCGCGATACATCCATCCGGCCGCGCCGGTGTACCAGGTCCATCCGCCGCGTCCGGTGTGGGGTGCGACGGAATAGACGTCGGCCGCGACCACATAGGGTTCGACCTTGTAGCGCTCGACGCCAGCGGGCGTGCTTGCGTGGTGGATCGGGTTGAGCATGGAGAACAGTTCGACGGCTTTTGCGCCTTCGCCCAGCCTGGCGAAGGCGAGAACCGACCACATCGCGGCATGACTGTACTGCCCGCCGTTCTCACGCACGCCGGGCGGATAGGCTGCGATGTAGCCGGGATCGGGCGACGCGCCCTCGAATGGCGGCGAGAACAGCAACGCCAGCCCCTCATCGCGGCGCACCAGGTATTGCGCCATCGACGCCATGGCCGTCGCCGCGCGCGCGGGATCGCCCACGCCCGACAGCACGGCCCACGACTGGGTAAGGGCGTCGATCCGGCAAGCCGCGCTTGCCTTCGAGCCCAGCCAGGTGCCGTCGTCGAAGGTGGCGCGGCGATACCAGCCGCCGTCCCAGCCATGGCGCTCCAGCGCCTCGCCCAGCGCTGCCGCGTGTGCGCGCCAGCTTGCGGCGCGAGCGGCATCACGTGTATCGGCCAGCGGCGCAAAGAGCGCGAGGGTGCGTGCCAGCAGCCAGCCAAGCCAGACGCTCTCGCCCTTGCCGCCGGCCCCGACCCGGTTCATGCCATCGTTCCAGTCGCCGCCGCCGATCAGCGGCAGGCCGTGTTCCCCGGTCAAGGCAAGGCATCGCTCGATGCCTCGGGCGCAGTGCTCGAACAGCGAGGCCGAATCCTGCGCGGTCATTGGCTGGAAGAAGGTGTCATGTTCGTCGGCGCCAAGTGCCGGCCCGTCGAGGAAAGGCACCGGCTCATCCAGCACCGCCGCATCGCCCGAGCAGGAAATGTAGGTCGCCGTGGCGAAAGCCAGCCAGACGCAATCGTCGGTAATCCGGGTACGCACGCCCTGCCCGGTATGCGCCAGCCACCAGTGCTGGACGTCGCCCTCGGCAAACTGCCTCGCCGCTGCCCGCAGCAGATGCTGTCGCGTGGCCGCCGGCCTGGCAAAGGTGAGCGCCATGTTGTCCTGCAGCTGATCGCGAAAGCCATAGGCGCCGCTCGCCTGATAGAACGCCGAGCGCGCCCAGATGCGGCAGGCAAGGGTCTGGTACAGCAGCCAGCCATTGAGCATGATGTCCATCGCGCGGTCCGGCGTCCTGACCTGGACCGCGCCAAGCAGTGTGTCCCAGTGTCCCGTCACGGCATCGAGCACCGCGTCGAGATCGGCGGCGCGATAGCGCAGCACCAGTGCCCTCGCCTCAGCGACGGAGCCGCACTCTCCGAGCAAGGCAACGACTTCGAGCGTCTCGCCCGGAGCGAGCTCCACGAAGCACTGCAAGGCCGCGCAGGGGTCGTAGCCCGCGCCCACCGCCCCGGACAATGGCGTGGCGCCAAGCAGCGTCGCGGGCGCTTCGGTGCCGCCGTTGCGGCCCAGGAACTCGGTGCGGTCGGCGGTCCAGGCCGTCTGCCTGCCGCTGAGATCGGCAAAGGCGACGCGGCCGGAGAAGGCGGTGCTCCAGGGATTGCGCGCCAGCAACGCATGGGTGGCTTCGTCGATCCCGGTCACGATGAACGGGCCCGAGGCGCCGCGGGCGGTACCAAGCACCCACTCCACGTAAGCGGTGACGGAAAGCCGGCGGCGCCCGGCGGACAGGTTGCTCAAGGTCAGGCGTGAGATCTTGACCGGGTCTTCGAGCGGCACGAACTGCAGCAGGTCAAGCGCAATGCCGTTGGCCTGGTGCGCAAAGCGGCTGTAGCCATGTCCATGGCGGGCCGTGTAGGCGCCGCCGTCGCGGATAGGCCGCGCGGTCGGGCTCCAGACCTGGAGGCTGTCTTCGTCGCGGACGTAGATCGCCTCGCCGGCCGGATCCAGCACCGGGTCGTTGGACCAGGGCGTGAGCTGGTTCTCGCGGCTGTTCTCCGCCCAGGTGTAGCCGCTGCCCTGCGCCGAGGCCTGGAAGCCAAAGCCGGGATTGGCGACCACATTGATCCACGGCGAGGGTGTCGAGGCCGCGCCATCGAGCACGATGACATACTCGCGCCCGTCCTTGTCGAAGCCGCCAAGCCCGTTGAAGAACTCAAGGTCCGGCGCGGCCCGCGGCGGCATTGGCGACGGACGCGGAGCCTGGCCGCGCGCGGGAGCGGCGCGCTGCGGCGGCTGCGGCAAGTGGGCTAGCTGCTCGGCGATGGAGCCCCGGCGTGCGGCCAGCACGACGCGGGCGACCGACAGGAGCAAGGCCCGCGCCTCGACGCGCATCAGGTCCGCGCGCAGCGTATAGACCGAGCCTTGCGCCAGTTCGTCACCGAAGCGTGGCCGCGACTGGCTGCTACGCACTGCCGTCTCGATGGCGATCTGCAGGTCCTGGATATAGGAAGAGGCACGTTCATTGACGATGACCAGGTCGACGGCCAGCCGCTTCATGCGCCAGTACTCATGTGCGCGCAGCAGCTGGCGAACCTGCGCCATATCGTCGATCTCGTCGATGCGCAACAGAACGATCGGCAGGTCGCCGGAGATGGCATGCGGCCAGAGCCCGGACTGCGGCCCCGCCCCTTGCGCAATCGCCTCCGACGGAACGCGGAAACGGGAATCGGCATAGAGGATCGGCGCCGCCAGGCGCTGGAAATCCGCCGCCTCGTCCGCCTTGACGTCGAGATGGCGCAACTGGACCTGGGCCTGTGTCCAGGCCAGGGTCTTGGCCCGCTCGAACGCGCTGCGGTCATGATGCTTGTCGATCAGGTCCAGCAGTGCGGCGCGCGACGGCGCCACCAGCGTCCAGAAGGCAATCCGGGCAACCCGGCCCGGCGCGACGCGCACGCGCTGCCGGAGCGAGAAGATCGCGTCGAGCACCGTGCCGACCGTGTCCGAGAGGGGGTCGCCATCCCGGATGCCATCGGCGATCCTGCCAGCACGCCCCTGTCCGAGGAAATTCGCCCGGTCGGTCTCGTACTGGGGATCCGCAACCACCTCGCCTTCGACCACCGTGAAATGCGCGGCCCAGATCTCGGGCTCCGCGGGTGAGCGCGGACGGCGCGTGGCAACGAGCGCACCGAACTCGGCCAGGTATTCGGTCTGGACAAACAGCTTGGAAAAGGCCGGATGCGCGACGTCGGCGGCCTGCACAGCCAGGACCAGTTCCGCATAGGAAGTCAGCTCGATCTCGCGCGCACGGCGCCCGCTGTTTGCCAGCGAGACACGCCGGACTTCCCCGTCGTCCTCTCCGGAGACCAGGATGGAGAGCGTGGTGGTCAGGCTGCCATCCCGCCGGATGAACTCCGCGTGATCTTCCGCGAAGACCACTTCACTGCCCTGCCCGCTCTCTTCAGCGTCACCGCCGGCGAATTGCGCGCCGGCCGGCCAGACGCTGCGGCTCTGCGTATCGCGCAGGAAGATAAAGCTGCCAGCGTCATCGCGGGTTGCGTCCTCGCGCCAGCGCGTCACGGCAAGATCGCGCCAGCGGCTGTAGCCCGCGCCGGCCGCGGTCAGCATCACCGCGTAGCGCCCGTTCGACAGCAGATGCGTGACCGGCGCGCCGGCCGGCGCCCCCGAGACCCTGCGCACCGTGGCATCTTCGTTGCCGGCCCCCACCGCGGAAGCCTTTACCTCTTCGGCGCGTGGATGCGCAATGGCGACATTGCGCGGCATGCGCTCCTGCAACAGCAGTTCGGTGGCCTGGATCATCGGCTCGCGATGGAAGCGCTCCCGCATCTGCCCGCCGTGCAGGCTATTGGCGATGGCGACGATGGTCATGCCCTGGTGATGGGCCATGTAGCTGCGGATGATGGCGAACTCCTCGTCTTCCGGCAGCCGGGAGCGGGTGAAATCCAGGGCCTCGTAGAAGCCGTAACGTCCTTTTGCCCCGATCTGCGCGAGACGGGCGTAGTTCTGCTGCGCGCCCTGCGGGTCCACCATGGTCGCGAGACCGGTCGCATACGGAGCGATCACGACGTTGTCGGAAAGCCCGCGCTTTAGGCCCAGCCCCGGCACGCCGAAGTTGGAGTACTGGTACGTAAACTCCATATCGCGGGCGTTGTATGCCGATTCGGACACGCCCCACGGCACGCCCAGCGAGCGGCCGTAGGCCTGCTGGCGTTCCACCACCAGCCGGTTGGTCTGCTCGAGCAGGCTGCCTGCCGGCGCGCGCATGATCAGCGAGGGCATCAGGTACTCGAACATGGACCCGGACCAGGAAATCAATGCCGATCCATTGCCCAGCGGCGTGGCGGTCCGGCCAAGTCGGAACCAGTGGCGCGTGGACACATCGCCCTTGGCGATGGCAAACAGGCTGGCGAGCCGCGCTTCCGACGCCAGCAGGTCATAGCAACTGACGTCGAGGCGGTTTTCGTCCTGCGAATAGCCGATCGACAGCAGCTTGCGCTCCTCGTCGATGAGAAACGCGAAGTCCATCCCCAGCGCCATCTCGCGCGCCAGCCCGGCCAGCGCGTTCAGGCGCGTGCGGAGCAAGTCCGGCGCGTCGATCCGCTGTACCCGGTCTTGCTCATGTTCGGCCACGGTCTTGCGCAGGGCCTCCATCCAGAACGCCAGGTCGGCGAGGCTGTCATCGCCCGTCGCGGGCAGGATGTCGTGGGCGATGCCCGCGCATTTCTCGGTGAGCCGCTTGAGCGCGGGCATCAGCATGGCCATGGCCTGCGTGCCATCGAGCTGGGTTTCGACCTGCTCAAGCAGTTCATTGAGTTTGCCGGCGCGCTCGCTGCCGGCTATGGCCAGTCCGGCTATGGCCTCGCGCGCCAGCCTGACGGTGTCCATCATGCCAAGCCGGAACTCCGGCGCCGCCGCGCCGTCGGTCCATTCTTCGCAGGCGTTGGCCAGCGCGATCAGGTGGCCGGCCAGGTTGCCGCTGTCCACCGATGAGACATAGGCAGGCGTCAGCGCGCGCAGATCCAGCGTCCCGTACCAGTTGTAGAAATGGCCATGGGAACGCGGCAGCTTGCGCATGGCGGAGAACGCCGCTTCCAGCCGCTCGACCGTCGCCGCCGTTCCACTCCAGCCAAAGTCGCGCGCGGCAATGGCGGAGAGCAGGTACAGGCCGATATTGGTGGGGGAGGTCCGGTGCGCGACGACCGGTCTTGGCTGCTCCTGGAAATTGTCGGGCGGAAGCATATTGTCCGCCGGCGTCACCATGGTCTCGAAGTAGCGCCAGGTGCGGCGCGCGGTCAGGCGCAGCTCGCGCGCGTCCGTGTCCGACACTACCAGCCGCCTGCCGACCTTCGGCGCCCGGCTTGCCCACAGCGCAAGCACCGGCGCCGTCAGCCAGAGCAATCCAAGGGGAAGCACAAGCGGCCAGGAAACGGGGGCGAAGCCAAGCGTGCCGGCCATCGCCGCCAGCGTCAGCGATACCCCGCCCGCCATCTGCCGGTAAGAGCCGCCCAGGTCGAGCCGTGGACTGGTCATCGACTGGGCGGCCGTGGTCCATTCCAGCAGGTGGCGGCGCGTGAATCGCAGCCGCGCCGCCGTCCTGGCGATGGCATCGGCCATCCGCCAGGCCACGTCGGGCAGGAACGCGAGCGTCAGCAGGACCTGCGTGGCGGCGCCGCGCAGGTCGCCGGCCAGCATCCCGACGTGATTGCGCAGCCGGATGCCGGCGCGGTGGGGAATCACGGAAAACATACCGGGAAAGAAAACAGGAATGACCATGGCCGCAAGCAAGAGCAGCGTGCCGCGCAAGGCGGCGCCCGGCGGCAGCAGCCAGCACGC
Source organism: Cupriavidus sp. 05L310 (assembly GCF_056398185.1). Lineage (NCBI taxonomy): Bacteria > Pseudomonadati > Pseudomonadota > Betaproteobacteria > Burkholderiales > Burkholderiaceae > Cupriavidus > Cupriavidus sp. 05L310. Next base: position 9,566 of record NZ_JBFTOX010000040.1, on the reverse strand, counting down.
GGCAAAGCCCAGCAGCAGCGAAGGCGCGAGCAGCGAGCGCCGCAGGTTATCCAGCATCTTCCAGCGGCCCAGCATCGGTACCGCCGCGCTGCCCGCGCGGCCGCGGAAAATCCAGTCGACAAGTTGCCAGTCACCGCGCGTCCAGCGATGCTGGCGCTTGGCCGCGACGTCATAGCGCGCAGGGAAATCCTCGATGACTTCGATATCCGAGGCCAGGCCGGCCCGGGCGAACGTGCCTTCGAAAAGATCATGGCTGAGCACCGCATTCTCCGGAACGCGGCCGCGCAGCGCGGCCTCGAAGGCGTCGACATCATAGATGCCCTTGCCGGTGTACGAACCTTCTCCGAAGATGTCCTGGTAGACGTCCGATGCGGCTGCCGCATAAGGATCGATGCCGCCCGGTGCCGAGAATATGCGCTGGTACAGCGAACCTTCGCTGCCAACCGGCAGCGAAGGCGTGACGCGCGGCTGCAGGATGGCGTAGCCGCCGGTGACGCGCTGCAGCTGTTCGTCAAACCGTGGCCGGTTCAGCGGGTGGGCCATCTTGCCGATCAGCCGGAGCGCCGCGTCGCGCGGCAGGCGCGTGTCGGCATCGAGGGTGATCACGTAGCGCACGCCGGGCGGTACCTGGGGCGGCTGGCCGTCAAGGGGGACAAAGCTCGTGTCCGTGGCGCCGCGCAGCAGCCGGTTGAGTTCATGGAGCTTGCCGCGCTTGCGCTCCCAGCCCATCCACACGCCTTCACCCGCGTTGAAGACGCGGCGCCGGTGCAGCAGCAGGAAGCGGTTGCCGGCGGGGCCAGGCCAGTAGCGGCGATTCAGCTCGCCGATCGCCTCGACGGCCACGGCCAGCAGCGCGGCGTCGCCCGGCATGGTCTCGTCGTCGGCATCGGTCCCATCGGTCAGCAGCGCGAAGGTCAGGTCGCCGCCGGCGCCGGCGAGGTGGTGGACTTCAAGACGCTCGATCTGCTCGCGCAGGCTGGCTTCGCTCGACAACAGCGTGGGGACCGCCACCAGCGTGCGCAGCGAACTCGGCACGCCTTCGGTCAGTTCAAGCCCCGGCAGGATGGATGCCCCAAAGGTCCAGCCGATCCCGCGATTGACCAGTGCCGTCGCCACCTCGCTGGCTGGCACAAGGCCTAGCAGGCCCACCAGCGCAAGCCAGCCGCCGGAGAGCGCGGGAACCGCCACCGCGGCGAGCAACCAGAGCGAAGCGGTGAGCAAGCCGATGGTGACGAGCAGGATCGCGCCCGCATAGCCGCCGATCCCAAGCGCGATATTGATGCGGCTAAACCGCAGCCGTGCAGGGGGACGGAATCCGATCAACGCCTCGAAGGCACGCCTGCCCTCGGCGATCAGGTGATATCCCGGATCCCCGATGCGCTCCGCCTGTGCCACATCTGCGCTGCCGGCGGACGCGGCGCGCGCGGTGGCCAGCGCAAGATCGGCGATCTCGAGCTCCGAAGCCGGCGAGCCCCGGGCGAGTTGCTCGATGGCGCTGCGGTACAGATTGCGGGTGGCGAAATCCATCGCGGCATAGCCGCTGCCCGCGCGCAACCGCTCGTCGACCAGGCTCACGCTCTCAAACAGCTCAGCCCAGTCGATGTCGGAAATCAAGCGCATGCTGGTGATGACATTGCGCACGGTGACGTTCGATGCGCCCTGGCGCTGCTGGGCGTGCCGCACCACGTCGTTGATCGATGCGCCCTGCAGCCCGAGCCGCTCCTCCAGCCAGCCGAGCGTTGGCGTGGTTCGGGGGTCCTGGTCCCTGAGCCGCTTGGCCAGTTGCGCGGCGAACAGTTCCGACAAAGGCGCCAACGGGCGCGAGGCGATATCCGTATCGAGCGCCGAGCGGGCGCAACCCGATTTGAGAAGCCGCTTCGACAAGGCGTCCGCGTCCGCGCGTGCGATGCGCCCGGCAGTGATCTGCTCCGCCAGCCGCCGCAGGTTTTCGATCAGGACAATGCGCAGCGTGATGGCCACCGCCCACAGTTCGCCGATGGTCAGGGCCTGCACGCGCTGGTAGGCGGTAATGAACCGCCGCAGGGTGTCAGGATCGACATGGCTGTCGGTATGCGCGACGAAGGCCCAGGCAAGGCCAAAGACGCGCGGGTAGCCGGCGAAGGGCCCCTCGCCAAGCTTGGGCAACTGGCGATAGTAACCAGGGGGCAGGTCGTCGCGTATCTCGCGGATCTGCGCCTCCACCAGGTGATAGTTGTCGAGCAGCCATTCGGCGGCGGGCACAACCGCCCTGCCGCTTTCCAGCTCCGCCGCGCCGGCCCGGTAGGCCGCCAGCAAGACCGCGGCATTGTCATTGAGGCGGCTGCGCAGGGACCGGACACGCGGCGGCTTTGCCGTGACGGGCTGGGCGGCGGCAAGGCTTTGCGCATGCTGCTCCAGCCGCTCGATGCCGAACAGTTCCTCCCGTACGGGTGCCTTGTCGTCCCACGGCGAAGGCGAGCGGGAATACTCGAACGTACGGCCTAGAGCTGAATACATGCGCGCCTTGGTTGTCAACGTGGATCGGGAAACGGACTCGCCTCCTTGAAAACGGCTGGCCGGCAAGCTCCGCGCTTGCCGGCCATCATGCGATCGCTTCGCGGACTGTTGCGCTCACGAGAACGTTGTCGCCTATAAGCGACCCATAAGTAACAACACAACCACCACTAGCAGCAGCACGCCTAGCACGCCGCTAGGCATATAGCCCCAGGAACGGCTATGCGGCCAGGTCGGCATGACGCCGAACAAGACCAATACAAGCACGACCAGCAATACGGTTCCTAACATGTAACGCTCCCTTTCCGACTCCGCGTTTCGGCCAGGCCTCCACAGCTATCTCGCCAGGGGGGCCGGAATCTTCGAGCCCGAGGCAAAGGTAGCCGCGCCACTTCGCGTCACTTGGCACGGGCCTGACCGCTAACGTCACCCTGCCATTGATTGGGTATGTTGTCGGTACGATGACGGACAGTGCGGACAGTGTGGCGCCGCCGGGCCGCCGGGACTGTGTGACAAGCGGGAATCAAATCCAGCGCCCGGAAACCGTCCGGGAAGAAGATGACCTGCCGTGTATGGTCACGCAGCGCTGCGGATCCGCAGCGGATTCGTTGCGGGAAGAGACGCAGCGATGAGAATGGCATGACAACCATCGGCAGCCCAGGGCCCAGGTGATGGCAGCATGCTTCGGGGAGGCACTGGAACCGAGAGCCCTGGCGGAAAGGAGCGGGGCGCGACTGAGGACCCGGTACCGACACAGCCTGGCGCGCACATTTGGCGCGCCGCTGTGCCTTCATCTTCGCATACTCTGCCCCTGTTGCCCGCCTTATATTTTTGCGGGAACGTTTCCTGATTCCGGCTACGCGGGCGCGTGGCTTTGGCGCCGCCTGACGAGTGCCGGTTCGGGCCGGGCTCCGGCAGCCGCGCTTAGCGCGCCATCAGTTTCGCGGCAATGCCCGCGACATGCCGTCCCTGGTAACGGGCGATCGCCAATTCGTTCTCGCTGGGTTGGCGCGAGCCATCGGCCGCGGTCAGGGTAGACGCGCCATAAGGCGAACCGCCGGTGATCTGGCTCATGTCGAGCAGACGCGCCTCGGTGTACGGCACGCCCACGATCACCATCCCCTGGTGCAACAGCGTGGTGTGGAAGCTGGTGATGGTGGTTTCCTGTCCTCCATGCTGGGTCGCCGTGCTGGTAAAGACACTCCCGATCTTGCCAACCAGCCCGCCGCTCATCCACAGCCCGCCAGTCTGGTCGAGAAAGTTGCGCATCTGCGCGCACATATTGCCAAAGCGCGTGGGCGTGCCGAACAGGATGGCATCGGCGTCGGCCAGTTTCTCCGGCACGGCCATCGGCACATGGGCGAAGGCCGCGCGGGCGGCCTTCGCCCCACTCTTTTCCAGCACGGCGTCGGGCACCAGTTCCGGCACTTGCAGCAGCGCCACCTCGGCGCCGTCAACTTCGCGCGCGCCTGCCGCCACGGCTTCGGCCATCTTGTAGACGTGTCCGTACATGCTGTAGAAGACCACCTGAATCTTGCAGGTCATGACAAGGCTCCTGTGTGTAGGAAGGGGCAGGCGCCCGGAGGACGTCCGCAACAGAAGTAGCCGGCACTGATCATCGCCGGCGCGGGGCGCGCACATACGGTATGCAGTGCCGCCCATCTGCTTGAGTCTAGGCGACGACAGCGCGCCGCGCGACGGCGGCCACCCTTCCCTTCGCATCCGCGCCGCCTACAATGAAATACCCTGGGATGTGCCGGTGCCGCGCGGCACGGGCCTGCCGGGCCCGCGTCAACGAGGGAGATTCGCGATGACAACGGCATGTCCGCATCTCGCGCTGAGCCACCCTGTCACACCGAGCGCAAGCGGTTGCGAGGAATGCATGCGCAGCGGCGACGAATGGGTGCACTTGCGCCTGTGCCTGTGCTGCGGCCACGTCGGCTGCTGCGACGATTCCCCCAACAGGCATGCCACCCGGCATTTCCTCGCCACCGAGCATCCGGTGATCCAGTCGTTCGAGCCGGGCGAATCCTGGCGATGGTGCTATATCGACAAGCTGTTCATCCCTTGAAGGGCGTCCAGCCAATGCCCGGCAACACCGCCAAAGCCCCTAAAGGCGCTGAAGCCGCAAGCCAGTCCAGACACGCCAATCCCGCAAGGAGAATGCCATGCTGTCGACTCCCATTGACCAGACCGATCACGTGCTGGGGCGCGCAGCGGCCCACGTCACCGTGGTCGAGTACGGTGACTTCGAATGCCAGTATTGCCACCTGGCCTATGGCGGCGTGAAGATCCTGCTCAGCCGTTACCACGACCGCGTGTGCTTTGTGTACCGCCATTTCCCGCTGACCGCCTGGCACCAGCTGGCCGAGGGCGCCGCCGAAGCGGCCGAGGCGGCCGGAGCCCAGCACAAGTTCTGGCCGATGCACCAGCAAATGTTCGAGCGGCATCACGGACTCAAGCCCGCGGCCTTGCGGCAGTACGCCGCCGCGCTGGAACTGGATCTTGAGCGCTATGACTACGACATGAAGTCCCACTCCTACCTCCAGCGTGTGCGCGAGCACCAGCAGAGCGGCATCGCCAGCCATGTGCGCGGCACGCCGGCCTTCTTCGTCAACGGGGTGATACAGGATGTGACCTTCGGCATGGAGCATCTCGACCACGCCATCGCCGCAGCGCTGCACCGCTGAGGGGCTGGCTAGCCGCCGGCGGGCGTTGCCGCCTCCGCGGCGCTATAGACGTGCCGCGTGGCCAGCAGCGATGCAAGATCGGCATCGCCGGCAATCACCGCCTTCAGGATCTGCGCGTGCTCGTCCCAGTTCTGCTGGGCGCGCAGGTGGTGAGCCGGCGCGAATACCAGCCCGGTGCGCTCACGCAGCGAGCGCATCATGTCTTGCAGCACGCCGTTGGCGGCGATGGTGCCCAGCACCTCATGAAAACGGAAGTTGAGCGCGAGCAGGCACTCGGCCTCGTCCTCGCGGGCGGCCGCGCTGCCCTGGCGCAGGACCTCCTGCAACTCGGCGACCAGCCGCGGGTCGCGCCGCTGCGCGGCCAGCCTGGCATTGAGGCCCTCCAGGGTGGCGCGCACTTCGACCATTTCCCTGGCGACATGCTCCGACAGGCAAGCCACCGAGGCGCCGCGGCGCGGCTCGATGCTGACCAACCCTTCGGCCGCCAGCGCGCGCAGCGCTTCGCGCACCGGCACGCGCGACACGCCCAGCTCGGCCGACAGTGTGTGTTCCACCAGCCGGTCGCCCTGGCGGTAGGCGCCGCCGACGATGCGCTGGCGCAGCGTGTCGGTCACCAGCGCGAACAGCGGCGAATGGCGCGTGCCGAGGTTATCGCCGGAAAGCGCCGCCTTGGCGCCGGGTGGAACACTGCCGGATTGGTCGGACATGTTCGTCATGTGGTCGCGCGACATGGCGAGCGCCTGGCCCGCCACGTGCGCGTGGGTTCAGCTGCGTTGGAAGGTGAAGCTGTCCGCGTAGATATGCGCGCCGCTGGCACCGAGCGCGAGGAACGTCTCGCGCGCGTCGCGGATCATGTCCGGCGAGCCGCACAGGTAGATCGCATGTTCGGACAGGTCCGGCAGGTCGGCGGCGACGGCGTGCTGCACATGACCGCGCCGGCCGCTCCATGCCTCGTCCGCGCGCGACAGCACCGGTACGTACTGGAAATCGTAGAGACGCGCGCCCCACGCCTGGATCTGCTCGTGCATGTAGAGATCCGCCGCGGTGCGCATGCCCCAGTACAGCGAGACCGGCGGGCAGTCCGGATCGTCCATCAGCGATTCAAGGATGCTCTTGATCGGGGCGAGGCCGGTGCCGGTGGCCACCATCACCAGCGGACGATAGTCGTCCTTGCGGAAATAGAAGCCGCCCAGAGGCAGCTCCACGTCGAGCCGGTCGTCCGAGCGCAAGCTGGCCAGCAGGCGTTCGGTAAAGTAGCCGCCGGGAATGCGGCGCACGTGCAGGTCCACCGTGCGGTCTCTCGGCACCGACGCCATCGAGAAGCTGCGCGCGATGCCGTCGCCGGTGAAGATCTTCAGGTACTGGCCGGGGCGGTAGTCGAGCGTTTCCGCCTGCGGCAGTTCCAGCGTCAGGTGCATCACGTCGGCGCTGAGCGGCGCGATATTGCGGATCACGGCGGTGTGCCGCGCGGGTTCGGCGCATGGCTCGCCCGGCCGCGCGGTGCTGATCACCAGGTCGCTGGTGGGCCGGGCCTGGCATGCCAGCGCAAAGCCTTCGGCCTCTTCTTCCGGGGTCAGGCCCATGGGGTACTCGTCATAGGCTACCGCGCCTTCGACCAGCCTGACGCGGCACGTGGCGCAGCCGCCGAAGCGGCAGTCGTGCGCCATCTGCACGTTGGCGCGCAGGGCACCGTCCAGCACCGTTTCGCCGGCGCCGGCTTCGAATGATTGCTGGGATTCGAGGAGATGGATGCGGTAGGACATGGCTGACTCGGAATGCGTGGGGATATGGGCTTTGAAACCTAAAACCTAAAACCTAAAGTCAAAGGCGATTTCACCCCCCTGCGGGGGGCGACCTACTTTCTTGTCTTGCCAAGAAAGTAGGCAAAGAAGGCGCGCCGGATGGGGCGACACCCCCTCGGGATCCGGCGAAAAGAGCGGCCGGGACCCAAACTCGCATCGCCTTAAGGCGATACTCAAACATGGGTCCCTCTTTTCCGCTCTTTTCGCCGGATCCCGAGGCGCCCCATACGGCCTGGTACACCTTGACGGCTCGCTTCGCATCGCTTGGGGGGCTCGCTTCGCATCGCGTGATTTGCGCGGTTTGCGGGCTGTCGCCGGGTGCTGGATTTACTTCTTGATATCGGCTTCGGCCAGCACCTTCAGATCCTCGCCGGCAAGCAGTTCCTGCAGGGCCTGCAGTGCTGCCACGCCAGCGGCGGTGTCCTGCTCGCCATTGCCGCCGCTCAGGCCGATGCCGCCGATCACTTCGCCGTTGACCACGATCGGGAAGCCGCCCACGAATACCGCGAACTTGCCCTCGAAGCTCCACTGAATGCCGAAGGCTTCATTGCCCGGCAGCGCGGGGCCGTTCGGCGCCTGGTTGAACAGGTGGGTCGAGCGCTTGTGACCGGCGGCCGTGAAGGCCTTGTTCCAGGCGATCTGCGGGCCGGTGATGCGTGCGCCGTCCATGCGCTCCAGCACCAGCGGGTAGCCGCCGTCGTCGACCACGCAGATCGATTCCAGCACGCCGATTTCCTCGGACTTGCGGATGGCTGCCGCCACCATGTGACGGGCTTCCTTCAGTTCCAGCTTGATGGCTTTTCTCATGTCCTGCTCCTGCTTGATGCGTGAATGCTGCGTGAATGCCGGTTGGTTTGCGGGCGCGCTGGTTCAGCAGCCGCGGTAGACGGTCTTGATTTGCGTGTAGAACTCCAGCCCTGCCCGGCCCGACTCGCGGAACGTGGAGGTGCTGGATTGCTTGAGCCCGCCGAACGGCGCGTTGATCAGGTTGCCGGTAGTGGTGCGGTTGATCTTGACCGTGCCCGACTGGATGTCGTGCGCGAAGTCATGCGCATAACGCGGGTTGCTGGTCACGATGGCGGCCGACAAACCGTATTCAGTGTCGTTTGCCTTGGCAATGGCATCGGCGTAGCTGCTGGCTTCGATGATGGCGATCACCGGCCCGAAGATTTCCTCCCGGGCAATGCGCATCTGCTGCGTGACGTCGGTGAAGATCGCCGGCGAGACATAGAAGCCCTTGTCGTATTGCTCGCCGCCCAGGCGGTCGCCGCCGCACAGGTGCGTGGCTTCGGCCTTGCCGGCCTCGACAAAGCCGAGCACGGTTTCCAGTTGCTTGCGCGTGGCGAGCGGGCCGACGTCCATGCCAGGCGTCATGCCGCTGCCGATCTTCAGCGTCCTGACCTTGGCCAGCAGCTTCTCGGTAAAGGCTGCCTTGACCGATGCCATGACCAGCACGCGGCTGGTGCCGGTGCAGGCTTGTCCGCTCAGCGACAGGCCGCCCTTGATGGTGAGATCCACGGCGCGGTCCAGATCGGCGTCTTCCATCACGATCAGCGGGTTCTTGCCGCCGAGCTCCATCTGCGTGCGCGTGCTCAGCGACACCGAGCGATGGATGTGCTGGCCAGCCGCGGTGGAGCCCGTAAAGGAAATCGCGCGCACCGCCGGTGCTTCGGTGATCGCCGCGCCCACGTCGCCGGCACGGCCGGTAATGAAGTTGAGCACGCCCTTGGGGATACCGGCTTCGATAAAAGCCTGCGCCAGCCGGTAGCCGCTCAGCGGCGCATCCGACGAGGGCTTGAACACCACCGTGTTGCCGGCGATCAGCGCCGGCGCAATCTTGCGCGCCGGAATCGAGACCGGGAAATTCCACGGCGAGATCACGGTCACCACGCCCAGCGGCTCGCGCTGGCTGTAGACGATCATGTCGGGATCGTCCTGGGGATAGGTCTCACCCGAGAACGACTGCCCCTCCACCGCGTAGAAGCGGATGGTCTGCGCCGAGCGCAGGACTTCGTCCTTGCTCAGGTTGAGCGCCTTGCCCTCTTCGCGCGTGAGTTCCTCGGCAATCTGGTCGGCGTGCGCTTCGAGGTAGTCGGCGGCGCTATTGAGGATCCTGGCGCGCTTGGTGATCGGGGTTTTCTTCCACGCGTCGAACGCGGCCGCGGCGGCGGCCACGGCGGCCTGCGCGTCTTGCGCCGTCGAGGCCTGGAAGCGGCCCACGATGTCGCCGGTATCGGCCGGGTTGACGTTGTCGAAAGTGCGGCCGCTGGCGCTCTTCGACCACTCGCCGTTGATGTAGTTGGTGAATTCGTCTGTCTTTGCCACTGCCATGATGTCCAAGCCTTTATCCGGTCGGGCCCCGGGCGGGGCCGTCCATTTCCAATGCGATGCTGCTTTTCCGTCCAGGGACGCGCTCAGGCGGCCATGCCCAGTTCAGGCAGGGAGATCTCCTGGGCGACGTAGTCGTGATAGAGCGCGGTGGTGTAGAGCAGGCGCATCTGTGCGCCGATCTCGCAGATTTTCAGGCAGCGCTGCTGCAGCTCGGGCGTGTCGGCGTGTTCCAGCACGATCTGGTAGCCGC
>NZ_JBFTOX010000039.1:0-88555 GCF_056398185.1 Cupriavidus sp. 05L310 | reverse complement strand
CTGTCGGCCTGCGTGCAGATGCCTTCGTTGCCGGCCGTGGCCAAGGTGGAAGCGATGACCGGCAAGCCCGTGATCACCGCGGCCATCGCCACCACCTACGCCATCCTCAAGCAGCTCGACCTGGAGCCGGTCGTGCCCGGCGCCGGCGCGCTGCTGTCGGGTGCCTACTAAACCGTCTTCGGCTAATGCGGCTAGTCAGGCTAGTTCGACAAAGGAGTCAGCAATGAGCGAGTTTCTCTACGGCGGCAATGTGTTCGCCAACGGCATCCGCCAGCACTACCTGCGCTACGGCGGCGCCACTGGCGCGCGCCAGGGGCGCGACGCCGTGGTGATCGTGCCCGGCATCACCAGCCCGGCCGTGACCTGGGGCTTTGTCGGCGAACAGTTCGGCAAGCACTTCGATACCTACATCCTGGATGTGCGCGGGCGCGGCTTGTCCGAGGCGGGCGATGCGCTGGACTACAGCCTGGATGCGCAAGCCGCGGACGTGACGGGGTTCGCGCAGGCGCTGGGCCTGGCGCGCTACGCCATCGTCGGCCATTCGATGGGCGCGCGCATCGGCATCCGCGCCGCGCGCGGCAATCCCGCCGGGCTGACGCGGCTGGTGATGGTGGATCCGCCCGTGTCGGGCCCGGGCCGCCGTGCCTATCCGTCGCAATTGCCCTGGTATGTGGATTCGATCCGCCTGGCGCGGCAAGGTATCGACGCCGAGGGCATGCGCCGCTTCTGCCCCACGTGGACGGAAGAGCAGCTTCGCCTGCGCGCCGAGTGGCTGCACACCTGCGACGAGCGCGCCATCGTGACGAGCTTCGAGGACTTCCATCGCGACGATGTGCATGCCGACATGCCATCGGTGCAGGTGCCCACGCTGCTGATGGTGGCCGGGCGCGGCGATGTGATCCGCGCGGAAGACATCGAAGAGATTCGCGGCCTGCTGCCCGCGGTGCAGGTTGCCCGCGTGCCGGATGCGGGCCATATGATCCCGTGGGACGACGAGGCCGGCTTCTACCGCGCCTTCGGCGATTTCCTCGGCGCGCCGCTGCTGCGGGACCAGGCCGCAGCCTGATCCGCCGGCTTCACCAGAAAGGAGAACACATGCCAGTAAGCGATCACGACCTGACCCAGGCCTGGCGCCAGGTGCTCACACTGTCAAAACTGGAGCCGGGCCAGACGGTCACGGTGCTGACCGGCGCCGCCACGCATCCGCAAACGCTGCGCACGGCGCAGATGGCGGCCACCGCGATGGGCGCCATCGTCAACCGGCTGGACCTGCCGCCCGTCAACGGCGACAAGGCGCTCAGCCGCGACGCGCTGGCCTATCTCGGCACCACGCCGCTCACCGGCAACCCGGCCGCCATCGCCGCGCTCAAAGCCAGCGACCTGGTGCTGGACCTGATGACGCTGCTGTTCTCGCCGGAACAGCACGACATCCTCTCCGGCGGCACCAAGATCCTGCTGGCGGTGGAGCCGCCCGAAGTGCTGGTGCGGCTGGTGCCCACGGAAGGCGACCGCACCCGCGTGAAAGCGGCCACGGCGCGGCTGGCGCGCGCGCGGGAGATGCATATCGTGTCGGACGCCGGCACCGACCTGCGTTGCTCGCTCGGCGAGTTTCCCGCCATCAGCGAGTACGGTTTCGTCGACGAGCCCGGCCGCTGGGATCACTGGCCAAGCGGCTTTGTGCTGACCTGGCCGGACGAAGGCGGCACCAACGGGCGCATCGTGCTCGATCGCGGCGACATCCTGTTGCCGATGAAATCCTATGTGCAGGAGCCCATCGGCATCACGCTGGAGAACGGCTACGTCACCCGCATCGAAGGCGGCCTGGACGCCGAGCTGCTGAGCGACTACATGGCCTCGTTCAACGACCCCGAGGCCTACGCCATGTCGCATATCGGCTGGGGCCTGCAGCCGCGCGCGCGCTGGTCCACTCTCGCCATGTACGACCGCGAGGCCACCATCGGCATGGACGCGCGCGCGTTCGAGGGCAACTTCCTCTGCTCCTTCGGCCCCAACAACGAGGCCGGTGGCAGCCGCACCACGGCGTGCCATATCGATATCCCGGTGCGGCATTGCACCGTGCGGCTGGACGGCGAGGCGGTGGTCGAGAAGGGCAAGGTGCTGGACAGCGAGTACCAGCAGGCGCAGCAGGTTCAGCAAGTGCAGCAAGTGCAGCAACAAAGGGCCAAGGGAGCCATTCATGCATGACGAAGTCAAGACCTACGAGCGCCAAGGCTTCGGCGCCACCCTGGAACCCAAGGCGCCCTACGGCCTGCTGATCATCGATTTCGTCAACGGCTTTGCCAATCCGGAAGTCTTCGGCGGCGGCAATATCCCCGAGGCCATCGCCAACACCGGGCCGCTGCTGGCCACGGCGCGCGAGCAGGGCTGGCCGGTGGCGCACAGCCGCATCGTGTTCGCCGACGACGACAGCGACCACAACATCTTCACGCTCAAGGTGCCCGGCATGCTGGGGCTGAAGGAGGCCAGCCACAACAGCGCGATCGTGCCACAACTGGCGCCGCGTGCTGGCGAGCTGGTGGTGCGCAAGACGGTGCCATCCGCCTTTTTCGGTACTTCGCTGGCGGCGTGGCTGACCCAGCGCGGCGTGCGCACGCTATTGGTGGCGGGTTGCGTCACCAGCGGCTGCGTGCGGGCCAGCGTGGTCGATGCCATGTCGCTGGGCTTCCGGCCGCTGGTGTTGTCCGATTGCGTGGGCGACCGCGCAATCGGGCCGCACGATGCCAACCTGTTCGACATGGCGCAGAAATACGCCACGGTGATGCCGCGCGACGAAGCCCTGGCGATGCTCGCCCGGGCGGCGGCCTGAGCAGGTCATCCGGCGATGCGCGCCGACCGCCGGCTGCCAGGGTTACGCGCGCCTGGCGCGCGCCGGCTTCTTGCGCGCGGCGGCGTCCGCCGCCGGGCCGATGGCGGGAGGCGCCACGCAGACCGTGCTCAGCACCGTGCGCTGGATCACATTGCGCCAGTGCTCCAGCGCCGGCTTGCTCATCATGGGCTCGTCAAGGAAGGCACTGAGCGTATGATGGTTCGAGTTGTAGAAGTACCCCAGCGAAGCGATCACCAGGTAGATATCGCGCGCCTGCACATCGGGCTGGAACAGGCCGGCGGCCTTGCCGCGCTCCAGGATGCCGTCCAGCACGGACAGCGCGTAGCTGGAGATCTCCCTGAGCCGGCTCGATTTCTTGGCGTGCTTGCCCTGGCTCATGTTCTCGCTGGACAGGATGGCGACGAACTCCGGATGGTCCAGGTAGTAGCCCCAGACGAAGTCGATCAGCTGGGTCAGCGCGCGCACCGGGTCCCCGGTATCGAGCTGGAGCGCCTGCTCGGCCTCGTTGAGCTGGAGGTAGATGGTTTCGAGGACTTCGACAAAGAGCTTTTCCTTGCTGCCGAAGTAGTAATAGATCATGCGGTCGTAGGTCTTGGCCAGCGAGGAGATTTTCTCCACGCGCCCGCCTTCGTAGCCGCGCAGGGCGAAGACCTTGATGGCTGCCTTGAGGATCTTGGCTCGGGTGTCCTGAGCTTGCCGGGCCCGGGTTCCGGCTGCCGCGCTTTTCTTAGCGGTCGGGGTGCTCATAAGTTTGATACAACTTGCTGTTCAAGGCTGGCAGTATAACGGCCACGGCGGGCGGAGCCGGAATCCGGCGGCCTGCCCGCATGCCCCATCCGAGACATGGAACGAATGGAAACGACCCCCGCCACCGGACCCGAGTCCGCGTCTCTCCCCGCATCGGCACCGATGTCTCCCGGCGCGCTGCGCGACGCCCTGCTGCAGGCGCGCGGCGTCCTGCTGGTGACGCGGGCGCCGCAAGCGGCACCCCGGCCCGCGCCCGGCCAGCCCGGCGCGGCTTCCGACTATGTCGCGGCGCAACCGGACATCTTCGTGGCGCTGCGGGACAACGGCGAGATCCTGGCCTTCAACGGCCACGTCGACCTGGGCACCGGCATCCGCACCTCGCTGGCGCAGATCGTGGCCGAGGAACTGGAGGTGCCGGCGGCGCGCGTGGCGATGACGCTGGGCCATACCCAGCTGACGCCCAACCAGGGACCCACCATCGCCAGTGCCACCATCCAGATCTCGGCACTGCCGCTGCGGCGCGCGGCGGCGCAGGCCATGGCCTGGCTGCGCGGGCGCGCCGCCGCGCGGCTCGGCGTGCCGCCCGAAGCGCTGGACGCGGAAGACGGCCGCCTGCGCTTGCGCGGCGGGCAGGGCGATTGCCTGACGTACGGCGAACTGCTGGCCGGCGAGCATATCGAGTTGCCGCTGGCCGACGACATCGCCACCAAGCCCGTCAGCGAATACCGCGTGGTGGGGCGCGCCGCCGCGCGCGTGGATATTCCCGCCAAGGCCACCGCGCAGCTCACCTTCGTGCACGACGTGCGCGTGCCTGGCATGCTGCATGGCCGCGTGGTGCGTCCGCCATACGCTGGCCGCGATTGCGGCGACTTTGTCGGCACCAGCCTGCGCGGCGTCGACCGTGCATCGATCCATGACGTACGCGGCGTGGTCGACGTGGTAGTGCAGGGTGATTTCGTCGGCGTGGTGGCGCAGCGCGAGGAGCAGGCCATGCAGGCCGCGCGGCGCCTGCGGGTGGACTGGAAGCCGGTGCCGCCGCTGCCCGCGCTGAACGAACCGGGCGACGCGGAGGCCGCGCTGCGCGCCAATCCCGCGACGCGCCGCACCCTGGTGGACGACGGCGATGCGCAGGCGGCGTTCGACGCCGCGCGCGGCGCGGGCCGGGTGCTGTCGCGCGGCTATGCGTGGCCTTACCAGATGCACGCCTCGATCGGTCCCTCCTGCGCCGTGGCCGACTACCGCGAAGACGGCCTCACGGTGTGGTCGGGCACGCAGAATCCCCATGTGCTGCGCATCGACCTGGCGCGGCTGACGGGCCTGGACGAAGGCTGCATCGAGATCGTGCGGATGGAAGCCGCCGGCTGCTACGGGCGTAATTGCGCCGACGACGTCTGCGCCGATGCGGTGCTGCTGTCGCGCGCGGTGGGGCGGCCGGTGCGCGTGCAGCTCACGCGCGAGCAGGAACATTTGTGGGAGCCCAAGGGCGCGGCGCAACTGATGGACGTGCGCGGCGCCATCGGCCCCGGCGGCGAACTGCTCGCCTACGATTTCGTCAGCCGCTATCCGTCCAACGATGCGCCCACGCTGGCGCTGTTGCTCACCGGCATCGTCGGTAACGCGCCGCGCACGCTGCAGATGGGCGACCGCACCGCGGTGCCACCCTACCAATACGCGAACACGCGCATCGGCTGCGACGATACGCCCGCGATCGTGCGCGCCTCGTGGCTGCGCGGCGTCTCGGCCCTGCCCAACGTGTTCGCGCACGAATCCTTCATCGACGAACTGGCGCACGAGAGCGGCGCCGATCCGCTGGCCTTCCGCCTGCGCCACCTGCCCGACGAGCGCGCCGCCGATCTGCTGCGTGCGCTGGCGGCGCACGCCGGCTGGCAAGAGGGCGCGCGCGGCTCGCGTGGCAAGCCCGGCGCCGATGGGCTGCTGCGCGGGCGCGGCGTGGCCTACGCCCGCTATATCCACAGCAAATTCCCGGGCTTTGGCGCCGCGTGGGCGGCCTGGGTGGTGGACCTGGCGGTAGCGCCCGATACGGGGCTTGTGACAGTGGAGCGCCTGGTGGTGGCGCAGGACACGGGGATGATGGTGAACCCCGACGGCGTGCGCCACCAGGTGCAGGGCAACGTGGTGCAGGCGCTTTGCCGCGTGCTCAAGGAGCAGGTGCGTTTCGATGCCGCCGGCGTGGCCAGCCGCGAGTGGGGCAGCTATCCGCTGCTGACGTTTCCCGAGCTGCCGCGCATCGAAGTGGTGCTGATGCCGCGCCAGGAGGAAGCGCCGATGGGCGCCGGCGAATCGGCATCGCTGCCGGGCGCGCCGGCCATTGCCAACGCGCTGTTCGATGCCACCGGGGTGCGGCTGCGGCGTGCGCCGTTCACGCCGGAGGTGGTGCTTGCCGCGCTGGCCGGCGAGCTGGGCCAGCCTGCCTGAGGCGCGTATCGGCGCCTTATTCCGGCTCGCCGTCCGGCGTGCCGCCGCGATCGTCGAACTCGCTCATTTTCCGCAGCAGATAGGTAATCGCCACCCGTTCCGCAGGATTGAGGTCGCCAAAGGTCTGCTCGGAGATGCGGTGCGCGAACGGCACCGTTTCCTCGATCAGCGCGTGGCCGGCCGGCGTCACCGTGATCACCACCTTGCGGCGGTCATTGGTGTCGTGCGAGACCGCCACCAGTTCGCGCGCCTTGAGGCGCTCGATGATGCCGCGCACGGTGGCCTGGTCGATGGCGGTGGCCCTCACGATCTCGCTGAGCGAGCACGAGCCGCGTTCGTTGACCGCGCACATCACCACGAACTGCGCGGCGGTCAGTTGCGAATCGGCAATGGTCTGCTGGAAGATCGCCACATGGCGCTGGTAGGCGCGCCGCAGCAGGTGCCCGACTTGCTCGGTGAAATCGTAGTCGGCGGCGGATTTTTGCGCGGCGGTCTTGCGCGCGGAGGAATTGGACACGATGGGCGGTCTGCGGGCATGAGATAAACGTGCCTCCGAGTATACCGAGCGTGGCCGCGCGCGGCGCGATTTTTCTCGCTACGACGCCGCCCCATGCGCCGCCAGCACCGGATCGCCCTCCAGCGCGCTGGAGGGCCTGCCGTCCACGCCCACCGGCACATCGCCCACCAGCGTGATGCGATAGAGCTGCCGGTCGAAGTCGAGGTCGAAGATGTCCGCGGGCGCGAGGTGCGCGGTAGCGCGGTTGTCCCAGAACGCGATGCTGCCCGGTTCCCATTTGAAGCGCACCGTGAACTCGGGACGCACCACGTGTTCCCACAGCAGTTCCAGCAGTTGCTGGCTTTCGCGCGGCGCGAAGCCCGACAGGTGCTTGAGGAAGCTCGGGCTGACGTATAGCGCGCGCTCGCCGGTCTCGGGATGCACGCGCACCAGCGGATGCTCGCTGACCAGCGCGCGGCTCCTGACCGCGCGCGCGAACTCGTCGGTGGCGCTGGCGCCCGCCGGCGGCGTGAAGCGGTGCACGCCGCGCAGTCCGTCCACGATACGGCGCAGCGGCTCGGACAACGCCTGGTAGGCGGCTACCAGGTTGGTCCATTGCGTATCGCCGCCATACGGCGGAATCACCACGCCGCGCAGGATGGACGCGGCGGGCGGGTTGACGGCCGCCGTCACATCGGTGTGCCAGCCGGTCCACGGACGTTGCACCGCCTGGCCCTCGAAGCGGTTGGCCTTGCGGTGCTTGCCCACCGAGTACAGCTCGGGAAAACCATCCACGTGGCCGAACACGGGATGCCCGATGGTCGGCGCGCCGAACTGCTTGGCGAAGGCGATATGTTGCTCGTGCGACAGATGCTGGTCGCGGAAAAACACCACTTTCCACTTCAGCAACGCGGCCCGGATCGCAGCGACCTCCGCTGCCGGCAGCGGCGCGCGCAGGTCCACGCCATCGATGCGCGCGCCGATATGGGCCGACAGCGGGTGTACGGTGAGGGGGACGTCCGGGTCTCGGGATCGGGTTGCGTCCTCTGTCTGGTCCAGTACGGCAGCGGTCATCTCTGGGCTCCTTCGCAAGTACGGCAGCGCCTGGCCGCCAAACCATTACCATATGCGTGCCGCGCCTCGCGCCCAACGAAGGAATTCGGCTTTGCATATAAGGCGCCAGGCCGCGCGGCACCCGCACGGGGAGGCCGCCGTCACCGTCCGGGCCTTGCCGCCCGGCCTGGCGGCGCGGACAATGTGGCCACCCTTGCCTGTTGCCAGAATCGCCAGAATTGCCAGAACCGGGAGAATCTCGACATGCTGCAACGCCGTTTCCATCCGCGGTGAACCATCTTGGATGATGCCGACGCAGCCTGCGCGCGCGAAGCCGTCCCGGCGTCCCGGTCAGGCGGATCGCCTGCGGGCGATCCGCCGCTGCGGCTGGCGCGCACCCGCGCGGCCCGGCTGCTGCTGACCGGGCTGGCGCTGCTCAGCCTGGGCGTTGCCATTCTCGGGCTGTTCGTGCCCGGCCTGCCTAGTACGGAGTTCGTGCTGCTGTCCGCCTGGGCCGCGGCCAAGGGATCGCCGCGGCTGCATGCCTGGCTGCTCGGCCACCGCGTGTTCGGCCCCATGCTCTACAACTGGCACAACGGCCGCATGGTCAGCCGCCGCGCCAAGTGGAGCGCCACGGTGGCGATGAGCGTCTGCAGCGCCGTGCTGCTGTTCGGCACGCATCGCCCGTGGCTGGCCTACGGGGCGATTGCCTGCATGGCGTGCGTGCTGGCGTGGTTGTGGCGCCGGCCGGAGCCGGCGGCCTGATACGCCGATCGGGGGCGCTACGTGGTTTGTGTTTCGCGCGGCTTCGCGGTCTTCGCGGCTTTCGGCGCCTTGGCCGGGCCTGCCGGCCATGCCAGCATCGCGGTGGCCGCAACCGCCTCCAGCGCGGCGCGCGACGCGCCGTCACGCGCCTGCATCGACATCCCCTGCATCACCGTGTTGTAGAACTTGGCCAGCGCGGCAGTATCGGTGCCGGCCGGCAGTTCGCCGCGCGCGATGCCGTGCTGGATGCAGGCCTGCAAGGCCTGCTCCTTTTCCCTGCGGCGTTCGCGCAGCGTGTCTTCGATGTAGGCGCAGTCGGCCGAGCAGCTGGTGCCGCTCATCAGGAAGCAGCCGGCGGGGTTGCCCTTGGCGCTGAACAGCGCGGCGGCGCCGCTCAGCAGCCCCTGCACGGCTTCGCGCGCGCCGCCCGCGGCTTGCAGCGGCGCATAGAGCAGGGCGCCGTGCGTGTCCGCATAACGGTCCACCGCCTCGTAGAACAACTGCTCCTTGCTGCCGAAGGCGGCGTACAGGCTGGGCGCGGTGATCGCCATCGCCCCGGTGAGGGCGGCGATCGATGTGGAGCCATAGCCATAGCGCCAGAACAGCGACAGGGCCTGGCCCAGCGCCTCGTCGCGATCGAATTGCCTGGGCCGCCCGCGGCCCGCACCGGAAACACTCTTTTTCATAGTGGTCATTATATTTTTCCGTTGCCAGCGGCGCCAGTGGTGATTAACATAGTGATCGTTCAATAAATTGCCACGCCGGCAGGCGTTCGCCATGATTCCCTACTCCCTGCTTGACCTTTCGCCCATCGTGGAAGGCGGCGACGCCGGCCAGGCCATGCGCAATTCGCTCGCGCTCGCCCAGCACGCCGAGCACCTGGGCTACCGCCGCTTCTGGCTGGCGGAGCATCACAATATGCCGGGCATCGCCAGTGCTGCCACGGCGGTGCTGATCGGCTATGTGGCCAACGGCACTTCCACCATCCGCGTGGGTTCGGGCGGCATCATGCTGCCCAATCATTCGCCGCTGGTGGTGGCCGAGCAGTTCGGCACGCTGGCATCGCTGTTCCCCGGCCGCATCGACCTTGGCCTGGGCCGCGCGCCCGGCACCGACCAGTCCACCGCCCGCGCGCTGCGCCGCAGCGCCACGCAGGACACGGCCGATGCTTTCCCGCAGGACGTGGAAGAGCTGCAGGCGTACTTCGACGATCCGCGCCCCGGCCAGCGCCTGCGCGCGGTGCCCGGCGCGGGCCTGAAGGTGCCGCTGTGGCTGCTCGGGTCGAGCCTGTTCAGCGCGCAGCTATCGGCGGCGATGGGCCTGCCTTTTGCCTTTGCTTCGCACTTCGCGCCGGGCTTCATGCGCCAGGCGGTCGATCTGTATCGCCAGACTTTCCAGCCATCGGCGCAGTTGTCCAAGCCTCATGTGATGCTGGGACTCAATGTGTTCGCGGCGGATTCGGACGCGCAGGCGCGGCGGCTGTTCACGTCGCTGCAGCAGCAGTTCCTGGCGCTGGTGCGCGGCAGCCCGGGCCCGATCCGGCCTCCGGTGGACAATATCGAATTGCTGTGGACGGAGACCGAGGCCACGCATATCCGGCGCTCGCTGGCGTGCTCGGTGGTGGGGGATCCGGAGGGTGTGCGCAATGGCTTGCGCAACTTTATCGAGGAGTTCGGGCCGGATGAGTTGATGCTGACGGCGCAGATCCATGACCATGAGGCGCGCCTGCGCTCGTTCGAGATCGCGGCGCAGGCCATGCGGGCGGTGGAGCCGGTGGCGAAGATCGTGCTCTGAACGGAGCTGTCCGCATGTGAAAAGGCCCGCTGCCGGTATGGCGCGGGCCTTTTTTCTCTCCCCCTGAGTGGAGAGGCGGCACGATCAGGTTTGTAGCCTGTTGCCCTCAGGCCGCCAGCTTGAACGACGCCACCGAACGCATCATCGACTGCGCCTGTTCCGCCAGCGCGCCTGCCGCGGCTGCGGCCTGTTCCACCAGCGCGGCGTTTTGCTGCGTCACCGTGTCCATCTGGTTGACGGCCTGGCCGACCTGTTCGATGCCGGTGCTTTGTTCGTTCGATGCCGCGCTGATCTCGCCCATGATGTCGGTCACGCGCTTGACGGCGCCGACGATGTCTTCCATGGTCTGGCCGGCCTTGGCGACCAGCGCGGAGCCGTTGTCCACCTGGGCCACGGAGTTGTCGATCAGGCCCTTGATCTCCTTGGCGGCGGTGGCCGAGCGCTGGGCCAGGCTGCGCACCTCGCCCGCCACCACGGCAAAGCCGCGGCCTTGCTCGCCGGCGCGTGCCGCTTCCACGGCGGCGTTCAGCGCCAGGATGTTGGTCTGGAAGGCGATGCCTTCGATCACGCCGATGATGTCGACGATCTGGCGCGAGGCGCCGTTGATCTCGCCCATGGTGGTCACCACCTGGTTGACCACCTGGCCGCCGCGCTGGGCGATATCCGAGGCGTTGACCGCCAGCGAGGCGGCCTGGCGCGCATTGTCCGCGTTCTGGCGCACGATGCCGGTCAGTTCTTCCATGCTCGACGCGGTTTGCTCCAGGGCCGAGGCTTGTTCCTCGGTGCGTTGCGACAGGTCGGTATTGCCCGCGGAAATCTGCTGCGTGGCCGAGGCGATCGAATCCGCCGCGCCGCGGATCTCGCCCAGCGTGCCGGACAGGCGCTGCTGCATGCCCTGCATGGCCGCGAGCAGGCTGTCCTTGTCGCCGACGCGGATCTGCACCGGCACGGTGAAATCGCCCGCGGCAATGCGCGTGACCACTTCGGTCGCGTAGGCCGGCTCGCCGCCCAGGCTCTTGCGCACCGTACGGATGATGGCCAGCATGAATGCCGACACCAGCGCGCCGATCAGCAGGGTGCTGATGGCCGCCGAGATCAGGTTGTCGCGGAAGGTGCCTTCGATGTCCTTGAGGAACACGCCGGTCGCCACATGCCAGTCCCAGGCCGGTACGTAGCGCACATAGGTCAGCTTGCGCGCGGGCGTTTCGGTGCCCGGTAGGCGGCCGCGATAGGTGACGAAGCTGTCATCGGGGCTGGCGCCGGCGCGCGCGCCCGCCTTGCCCGCCTCGACGATGCTCTGGTAGACCGGCTTGCCGTCGGGGTCCTTGAAGTCGCCCACGATCTTGCCTTCCGTATCCGGCAGGCCGGGGTTGAGCACCACCTGTGGCTTGGAGTTGAGCAGGAACAGGTAGCCCTTGTCGCCGAAGCGCATCACGCGCAGCGTGTCCTTGGCCGCTGCCTGCGCGGCCTCAAGGCTCATGGTGCCGTTGGCGGCGCGGTCCACGTAGAGCTTGATGATGCCTTCGGCGGTGGCCACCAGGGACTGCAGGCTCTCGCGGCGTTCGGCCATCATGGTGGCGCGGGTGTGCACGGCGCCCCAGGTGCCCAGCGCTAGCAGGGCCAGCCACATCGCCGCCAGCGCGGCCCAGAGTTTGGTGTTCAACGAGATTCGATTCATGATCATGCTTACCGGGAACGGGCAGTCCTTCGCGCCGGCGGCGCGGCATCGGCCTGACCTTGGTGTTGACAGAGCGGCACAGCGGGGACGATTCCGCTCGCTGCGCGGAGCCTGGCCACAGCCGGTTAACGACTCGTCGCCGGCAGGACTTGAATGGCCGATGAACGGCCGATTGAAAAGTGCCTTAAGAGATTCTCGATTCCGAGCCGGCAGGCTTTTCGATCCCTGCCTACAATGTGCCTTTCGCCGCGCCCGGATCACGGGCCGTCCGATGCAACCCACGGAGCAGAACGCATGACCTCAAGCATCACCAAGCGCAAATTGGGCAGGTCCGGGCTGGAAGTCTCACCCCTGGCATTTGGCGGCAATGTCTTCGGCTGGAGCGCCGATGAAGCCACTTCTTTCAAGTTGCTCGATGCCTTTGTCGGTGCCGGGCTCAACTTCATCGACACGGCCGACGTGTACTCCCGCTGGGTGCCCGGCAACCAGGGCGGCGAGTCCGAGGCCATCCTCGGCAAGTGGTTCAAGCGCAGCGGCAAGCGCGCCGGCGTGGTGCTGGCCACCAAGGTCGGCATGGACATGGGCGAGGGCCGCAAGGGCCTGTCGCGCGCCTATATAGAACGCGCCGTCGATGCCTCGCTGCAGCGGCTGCAGACCGACTACATCGATCTCCACCAGTCGCATACCGACGACCAGGACACGCCGCTGGAAGAAACGCTGGACGCCTACGACCGCCTGATCAAGGCCGGCAAGGTGCGCGCCATCGGCGCATCCAACTACAGCGCCGCGCGCCTGGCCGAAGCGCTGGAAACCAGCCGCCGCCTTGGCCTGCCGCGCTACGAGAGCCTGCAACCGCACTACAACCTCTATACGCGCAGCGAGTACGAGAGCGAACTGGAACCGCTGGTGTTGCGCGAAGGCCTGGGCGTGTTCAACTATTACGCGCTTGCCAGCGGCTTCCTTAGCGGCAAATACCGCTCCGAGGCCGACCTGGACAAGAGCGGCGCGCGCGGCCAGCGCGTCAAGGCCTACCTCGATGCCCGCGGCCTGCGTATCCTGGCGGCGCTGGACGAGGTAGCGGCGCGCACCGCCACCAACCCGACGCAAGTGGCGCTGGCCTGGCAGATCGCGCGCCCCAGCATTACCGCGCCGATCGCCAGCGCGACTTCGCTGGCGCAACTGGACGACCTGATCGCCGCCACGCGCCTGCCACTGAGCGCCGGCGATATCGCGCTGCTCGATCAGGCCAGCGCCTGAGCGCGGCTACCCTGGAGGAGATACGGGATGCATGAAAACAGGAAGCGCCACGCCAGCGGCGCCGAAGGCGCGGCGCCGGACCTGCGCGCGGTCAAGGCGCTGGTGTTCGACGTATTCGGCACGGTGGTGGACTGGCGCACCAGCGTGATCGCGGACCTGACCGCGTTCGGGCAGAAGAAGGGCGTCGATGCCGACTGGACTGCCTTCACCGACGCATGGCGCGCGGGCTATGTGCCCGGCATGGATCGCGTGCGCAAGGGCGAGCGGCCCTGGGCCAATATCGACGTGCTGCATCGCGAGCGGCTCGACGCGCTGCTCGACCAGTTCGGCATCGAAGACCTGAGCGAAGCGGAGAAGGACTACCTCAACCGCGCCTGGCACCGGCTCTCCGGCTGGCCCGATACCGTGCCCGGGCTGACGCGGCTGAAGCAGCGCTACATCATCTCCACCTTCTCCAACGGCAGCGTGCCCTGCCTGGTCGATACGGCCAGGTATGCAGGCCTGCCGTGGGACGCCGTGTTCAGCGCGGACATCGTGCGCCACTACAAGCCGGAGACGGAGATCTATCAGGGCGTGATTGCCTTCTTCGACCTGCAGCCGCACGAGGTGATGCTGGTAGCGGCGCACAACAACGACCTGCGGCATGGCCGCTCGCACGGCATGCGCACCGCCTATGTCAACCGGCCCACGGAGTACGGGCCGAACCAGTCGAAGGATCGTGCGGCCGAGTCGGACTGGGATGTGGTCGTGGACAGCCTGACGGCGCTGGCGGACCGGCTTTGCGGCTGAGCTTGCGTAACACGCGGCTGGTCCGCCGCAGGGTGCCGCAAGCGCTCGCCGGCGCACTTCGGATGAAGAGGTTTGCCCAAGCCACTCCCTGTCGGATACATTAGGACTCCCGGCCGCCCGCGCCGCAACTGCGGCGCACAGAGGCAAGCCAGAGCCGGGAGTTGGCTCCCGCCAGGACGGCGGCGCGCCAGGAGACGACAAGGAGACGACGATGGACCTGCGGCAACGCGAGCACATCGACACGGTAGTCCAGCTCACCACCCGCGCCGGCGCGCCGATGCTGCGCGCGCCCGAAACCATCATCCAGAATTCGTGGCGGCGCTGCGTGCACCAGTACGGCCTGGACCCGGCGCGCATGCAGCAGGCCTGCATCCTGCCGCAGACCCGGCTGCGCGAGCACCAGCAACGTATCGACGATTTCGCGCGGATCGCGCGCCACGGCTTGCAGACGCTGTATAGCCAGGTGGCCGGCATGGGCTACGTGGTGCTGCTGACCGATGCGCAGGGCGTGACGGTGGATTACCTGGGCGACGCCAGCGCCGATGCCTCCCTGCGCCACGCCGGGCTGTACCTGGGCGCGCAATGGAGCGAGGCCGGCGCCGGCACCTGCGCGGTGGGCACCGCGCTGGCCACCGGCCAGGCCCTGACCGTGCACCAGGCCGACCATTTCGATGCCACGCATATCCCGCTGACCTGCACCGCGGCGCCCCTGTTCGATTCGCACGGCAGCCTCTGCGCCATCCTCGACATCTCCGCGCTGACCTCGCCGCAGGCCAAGGACAGCCAGGGACTGGCGCTGCAGATGGTGCGCATCTACGCCACCCGCATCGAGAACGCCAGCTTCGTGCGCAGCCACCGGGAGGACTGGATCCTCAAGCTCAATGCCGCGCCGGAATTCGTCGACGTCAATCCGGAATACCTGCTGGCGCTTGACGCAGGCGGCCGCATCGTCGGCCACAACCGCCGCGCCCAGCAGATGCTGGAGGCCGAGCTGGGCGTGCAGCCCGGCGGCGCGCCGGTGCTGGGCATGCCGTTCGAATCGCTGTTCGAGGCGCGGCTCGATGAGCTGGGCCGCTTCGTGCATTCGCGCCCGAGCGAGCAGCGCGCGCTGGCGCTGGCCCGCAGCGGCGGGCGGCTTTACCTGAGCGTGATGCCGCCGGCCTTGCGCTGGCAGCGCGCCCGCGACACCGCCGAGCGGACCACGCCGCTACAGGCGCCGCTGGCCGCCCTGTGCGGTGGGGATGCGGCACTGCAGCAGCAATTGCTGCGCGCCGCCAAGCTGGTCGACTCGCCCATCAACCTGCTGATCAACGGCGAGACCGGCAGTGGCAAGGAATATCTCGCCAAGGCCTTGCACCAGTCCAGTTCGCGCCGCCACGGGCCTTTCGTGGCGGTGAATTGCGCGGCGATCCCGGAGTCCCTGATCGAGAGCGAGCTGTTTGGCCACCTGCCCAACAGCTTCTCCGGCGCCGGCTCCCGCCCCAAGCGCGGGCTGATCCAGGAGGCCGACGGCGGCACACTCTTTCTGGACGAGATCGGCGACATGCCGCGCGAGCTGCAGTCGCGCCTGCTGCGCGTGCTGGCCGAGGGCGAGGTGCTGGCGATCGGCGCGTCGC
Organism: Cupriavidus sp. 05L310; assembly: GCF_056398185.1. NCBI lineage: Bacteria > Pseudomonadati > Pseudomonadota > Betaproteobacteria > Burkholderiales > Burkholderiaceae > Cupriavidus > Cupriavidus sp. 05L310. The sequence continues at coordinate 73,076 of NZ_JBFTOX010000039.1, read as the reverse complement.
GCCCGGTGCCGGTCAACCTGCGCGTGATTTCCGCTACCCATCATCCACTGGACCAACTGGTCAGCAGCGGCCGCTTCCGCGAGGACCTGTACTACCGGCTCAACGGCGCGCGGCTGATGCTGCCGCCGCTGCGCGAACGTACGGACCTGGACTGGATGGTCGACAAGATGCTCGGCGGCGCCGAGCAACAGGCCGCCGTGAGCCTGTCGCCCGCGGCGCGCGCGCGGCTGCAGGCGCATCGCTGGCCCGGCAACCTGCGCGAATTGCGCAACGCGCTCGAGTACGCGCGCGCCGTCTGCAACGACGGCCATATCGAGGCGGAGGACCTGCCCGATGGCCTGGGCGAGATGCCGGTGCGGCAAGATCTGCTGCCGGTATTTCCCGGCACGGCGCCCGCGGGCGCGGCGGCCGAAGCCGCCCCGGCCTTGCCGGCGCCCGGTTTCGACCCCCACCTGCTGCCGCCGGAAGGGATGCTGCTGATGCAATACCTGCGCGCGGCGGGCTGGAACCTGAGCGCGGTGGCACGCCAGATCGGCGTAAGCCGGATGACGCTGTACCGCCGCATGGCGCGCTACGGCATCGAGTCGCCCAACCAGCGCGACGCGGGACACCACTGAGGCGGGCGGCGCGGCGTGCCATCGCCGCCCGCTACACCTGTTCACCACCTGTACAACTGATGCTGTGACACCTGTCACGCCGCAGCCCGCGTACACCCCGCAACGTCCCCGTCCGGCCCTGTTTTTCTCGGGGTAATCCCGTGTTTCTTGCCGTCGGAACCCGCTTTCGCGGGGTGGCACGCCCATTGCGATATGCCTGTCGGAACCTGGAAAAAAACCAGGGCGACAGGAGACATGCATGGGTGAGCACGCGCTGGCCGCACGGCCGCTGGTCGGCATCATCGCCAATCCGATTTCCGCGCGCGATATCCGCCGCGTGATCGCCAACGCCAATACGCTGCAACTGGCCGATCGCGTCAATATCGTGCTGCGCCTGCTGGCCGCGCTGTCGGCTTGCGGGGTCGGCCGCGTGCTGATGATGCCGGACCGCGAAGGCATGCGCGTGCTGCTGGCGCGCCACCTGTCGCGCCGCCAGGGTCCGGACGCCGCGCTGCCGGAGGTGGAATACCTCGACATGCCCGTCACCGCGCGCGTCGACGACACCTTCCTGGCCGCACGCATGATGCGCGAGGCCGGCGTGGCCGCCATCATCGTGCTCGGCGGCGACGGCACCCATCGCGCGGTGGTGCGCGAATGCGGCGCCGTGCCGATCGCCGGCCTCTCCACCGGCACCAACAACGCCTACCCCGAAATGCGCGAGCCCACCATCACGGGCCTGGCCACCGGCCTGTTCGCCAGCGGCCGCATTCCCGCCGCGCATGCGCTGGCCGGCAACAAGCGGCTTGACATTGCGATTGCCGGCGAGGGCGAGGTGCGGCATGACATCGCGCTGGTCGACGCCGTGATTTCACACGAGCACTTCATCGGCGCGCGCGCCTTGTGGAAGACCGAGACGCTGGGCGCGGTCTTCGTGTCCTTCGCCGATCCGCAGGCCATCGGCCTGTCCGCCATCGGCGGCTTGCTTGAGCCGGTGGGCCGGCACGAGCCCGGCGGCCTGGCGATCGAACTCGCCGCGCCCGGCGAGGGCCGCTTCGAGCTGCGCGCGCCGATTGCGCCGGGCCTGCTGCGCGCTGTGCCCATCGCGGGCTGGGAGCGCCTGACCGACGGCGTGCCGCACCGCGTGCGCCAGCGCGCCGGCATCGTCGCGCTCGATGGCGAACGCGAACTGGTGTTCGGCCCGCAGGACACCGTCACCGTGACGCTGCGCGAGCGCGCCTTCGTGAGCATCGACGTAGCCGCCTGCATGCGCTACGCCGCCGCCGCGGGGCTGATGCGCAGCGGGCGCGCGCCACCGCAACCGCAGCAGCAACATCCTCCACCCCAGCCACTGACCGAGTTTTTTACTGCCACCACAAAACCTTGAAGGAGACAGACATGACAGCCAACTCATCCGGCGCCGCCGGGAACACGCTGCCCCTCGACAAGCAGGAACTGCTCGCCGTCTATCGCAGGATGCGCACCATCCGCGATTTCGAAGAACGCCTGCACGTGGACTTCGGGCGCGGCGACATCCCGGGCTTCGTCCACCTCTACGCCGGCGAGGAAGCCGCCGGGGTCGGCATCCTGCACCACCTGGGCGACGGCGACCGTATCGCCAGCACGCACCGGGGCCACGGCCACTGCATCGCCAAGGGCGTGGATCCGGTCGCGATGATGAAGGAGATCTACGGGCGCAAGGGCGGCTCCTGCAACGGCAAGGGTGGCTCCATGCATATCGCCGATCTGTCCAAGGGCATGATGGGCGCCAACGGCATCCTGGGCGCGGGCGCGCCGCTGATCTGCGGCGCCGCGCTGGCAGCCAAGTTCCGCGGCAAGGGAGAGATCGGCATCACCTTCGCCGGCGATGGCGCATCCAACCAGGGCACCTTCCTGGAGAGCCTGAACCTGGCCGCGGTGTGGAACCTGCCGGTGATCTTCGTGATCGAGAACAACGGCTACGCCGAATCCACCGCGCGCGATTACGGCACCGCCGTGGACAGCTACGTGGACCGCGCCGCCGGCTTCGGCATTCCCGGCGTGACCGTGGACGGCACCGATTTCTTCGCGGTGCACGAGGCCGCTGGCGAAGTCATCAAGCGCGCCCGCGAAGGCGGCGGCCCGGCCCTGCTCGAATGCAAGATGGTGCGCTTCTATGGCCACTTCGAGGGCGATGCGCAAACCTATCGCGCCTCCGGCGAGCTCGACGACATCCGTGCCAACAAGGACTGCCTGAAGAAGTTCACCGCGACCGTGACCCAGTCCGGCGTCATCGCCCCGGACGAGCTCAAGGCCATCGACGAGCAGGTTGCCGCGCTGATCGAGGACGCGGTGCAGCAGGCCAAGGCAGCGCCGTTCCCGACGCCCGCCGACCTGCTGACCGACGTGTACGTCAGCTATTGAGCGCGCACCCGGCCCGCTATCCCGAGACGTAAAGACATAACGGCATAACGACAGCAAGCACGATCAGGAGACCACACCATGTCCCGCAAATTAAGCATGAAGCTGGCGATCAACGAAGCGATCGACCAGGAAATGACCCGTGACCCGAGCGTGATCATGCTCGGCGAGGATATCGTCGGCGGCGCCGGCGCGGACGGCGAGAAGGACGCCTGGGGCGGCGTACTCGGCGTGACCAAGGGCTTGTACGCCAAGCATGGCGACAGGCTGCTCGACACGCCGCTGTCCGAATCCGCCTATGTGGGCGCGGCCATCGGCGCCGCCGCCTGCGGCATGCGGCCGATTGCCGAGCTGATGTTCATCGACTTCATGGGCGTTTGCTTCGACCAGATCTTCAACCAGGCCGCCAAGTTCCGCTACATGTTTGGCGGCAAGGCGGAGACGCCGGTGGTGATCCGCGCCATGGTCGGCGCGGGCTTTCGCGCGGCGGCCCAGCACAGCCAGATGCTGACGCCGCTGTTCACGCATATCCCCGGCCTCAAGGTGGTATGCCCCAGCACGCCGTACGACACCAAGGGCCTGCTGATCCAGGCGATCCGCGACAACGACCCGGTGATCTTCTGCGAGCACAAGAACCTCTACGGCTTCGAAGGCGAGGTGCCCGAGAATTCCTATGCGATTCCCTTCGGCGAAGCCAATATCGTGCGCGACGGCAAGGACGTTTCCATCGTCACCTACGGCCTGATGGTGCATCGCGCGCTGGAAGCGGCGGCCACGCTGGCCAAGGAAGGCATCGAAGCCGAGATCGTGGACCTGCGCACGCTCTCGCCGCTGGACATCGACACCGTGCTGGAGTCGGTGGAAAACACCGGCCGCCTGGTGGTGGTGGATGAAGCCAGCCCGCGCTGCAATATCGCCACCGACATTTCGGCGCAAGTGGCGCAGCGCGCGTTCGGCGCGCTCAAGGCCGGCATCGAGATGGTCTGCCCGCCGCACACGCCGGTGCCGTTCTCGCCCGCGCTGGAAGACCTGTATATCCCCAGCGCGGCGCAGATCGCCGATGCCGCGCGCAAGACCGTGAAAGGAGGGAAACACTGATGGCCGACATCACCCCGATCGTCATGCCCAAATGGGGCCTGTCGATGAAAGAAGGCACGATCAACGACTGGCTGGTGGAGGAGGGCGCGCAGATCTCGGTAGGCATGCCGATCCTCGATGTGGAAACCGACAAGATCGCCAACGCGGTGGAAGCGCCGGACGCCGGCACCTTGCGCCGCAAGGTGGCCGCCGTGGGCGACATCCTGCCGGTCAAGGCGCTGCTCGGCGTACTGGCCCCGCCCGAAGTCAGCGACGCGGAGATCGACGCCTTTGTCGCCGCCTACGAGACGCCGGCAGCCGACGAGGACGATGAAGACGCGGCCGCTTCCGCCTACCACTTCATCGATGTCGAAGGCATCCGCGTGCGCTATGCAAAACGGGGAGAGGGCGCGCAGACGGTGCTCTTCATCCACGGCTTTGGCGGCGACCTCGACAACTGGCTGTTCAACCTCGACGCGCTGGCGGAAGCGCACACCGTGATCGCGCTCGACCTGCCGGGGCACGGACAGTCCACGCCGAAGTTGCCGGGCACCACGCTGGCATCGCTGGCGGGATTCGTCGCGCGCTTCATGGACGCGCTGGATATCGACCAGGCCCACCTGGTCGGCCACTCGATGGGCGGCGGCGTAGCCGCGCAGCTGGCGGTGGACGTGCCGCAACGGGTGCGTTCGGTGGCGCTGGTATCGCCGGCCGGCATGGGCGATGAGGTCAACAGCGGCTACACCGAAGGCTTCGTCAACGCGCAGTCGCGGCGCGATCTCAAGCCGGTGGTGGAGTTGCTGTTTGCCGACGCGGGGCTGGTCAGCCGCCAGATGCTGGACGACCTGCTGAAGTACAAGCGGCTAGACGGCGTGACGGAGGCGCTGGGCAGCCTGGGTGCGAGCCTGTTCGGCGGCGGCCGGCAGAGCGAGCAGCCGGGCCGCAAGCTGGGCGATAGCGGCAAGCCGGTGCTGGTGATCTGGGGCGCGCAGGATCAGATCATTCCCGCGGCGCATGCGGAGAATGCACCCGCCGGCGCCACCGTGAAGGTGTTCGACGATGCGGGCCATATGAGCCAGATGGAGAAGGCCAACGAAGTCAACGCGCTGCTCAAGCGGCATGTCGGCGGCTGACGAAGCGGAGTCGCGCTGCTCTTCTCCCCGCTCCCGCTTGCGGGAGCGGGGAGAAAGCCGGCGTGTCGCGCGACGTAATTCATTGCCGTACGCACTTAAGACAATCAAAAAAACACGCAAAGGAGACCACCCATGGACGAACCCCTGAAGGGACAAGTTGCCGTAATCACCGGCGGCGCACGCGGCATCGGCCGCGGCATCGCGCTGACGCTGGCGCATGCCGGTGCGGACATCCTGATCGCCGACCTGCTTGAAGACGCCATGCGCGAAACTGCGGAAGAGGTGCGCGCGCTCGGCCGTCGGGTAAGCACCCTCAAGGTCGACGTGACAAAACCCGAGATGCACCGCGCGATGGTGAAGCAAGCACTTGGCCATCTGGACGGCTTCGACATCCTGGTCAACTGCGCCGGCGTCATCAGCATCCACCCCGTGGAAGCGCTAAGCGAACGCGACTGGGACTTCGTCATGGACGTCAACGCCAAGGGCACCTTCCTGGGTTGCCAGGCCGCGCTGGAGCACATGAAAGCCCAGGGCAGAGGCCGCATCATCAACGTCGCTTCGATCGCCGGCAAGGAAGGTTTCCCCAACCTCGCCCACTACAGCGCCTCGAAGTTCGCCGTGGTTGGCTTCACCAACGCACTGGCCAAGGAAGTCGCCCGCGACGGCATTACCGTCAACGCCATCTGCCCCGGCATCGTCCGCACCTATATGTGGGACCGCCTGTCCGACGAATGGAAGGCCGAGGGCGAATCGGTCGAAGACTCCTGGGCCCGCCACCAGCTCACGCTGATCCCGCAAGGACGGGCCCAGACGCCGGAAGACATGGGCAGGATGGCGCTGTTCTTCGCGACCATGGACAATGTGACCGGGCAGTCGGTCAACGTCGACGGTGGCTTCACCTTCCACTGACCGGCACCGGGCCGCACCGCGGCCCGGTTACGCGCATCCCGCCCCGGCGCTTACCGGCCATGCCATGCGATTTGAAACCCTCGATCCCGATCCGGCCGACCCTGATCCCCTCCACGCCGAACAGGCGCTGCTGGAACAGGCATCCGCCGGCCGCTGGCTGGCGCATCTGTGGCAGGCGCCCGTCTCGCTGGTGGTGCCGCGCAGCTATCTGCGCCATGCGCGACTGGACGCCGCGCGCAGCGACTTTGCCGCGCGCGGCTGCCCGGTCTGGCTGCGCCTCTCCGGCGGCGGGCTGGTGCCGCAAGGCCCCGGCATCCTCAACCTGAGCCTGGCTTACCCCGTGCGCGGCGGCGCAGGCACCTGCGCCGAGCCGGTCTACCTGCATTTGTGCGAGGTGCTGGCCGGTGCCTTGAACAAGCTGGGGCTGCGGACGCACTGGCAGGCCGTGGACGGCTCGTTCTGCGATGGCCGTTTCAACCTGGCCTGGGGCTCCCCGGAACTGGCCCGCAAGATCGCTGGCACCGCGCAGTACTGGCGCCGCGTGGCGGGCGCCGGGGACGCCAGCCTGCACGTTGTGCTGGCCCACGCAGTCCTGCTGGTCAGCGCCGATCCGGAGGAGATCAACCAGCGCGCCAACGACTTCGAGGCCGCCATCGGCAGCGGGCGCCATTACCGGGCCGACAAGGTGGTCAGCGTGGCCCAGGCGCTGGCGGAAAGCGGCCAGCCCGTGCCCGGCGACCTGGGCGAACGCACTGCCCAGGCGCTGCGCGAGGCGCTTGCCGCGACGCCGCCGGCCTTCGCCGCGGCGTCCCTGGCTTAAGCGGCCCCGCGCGGATTCGTCGGTATTGACGATTCCGGCCCCTGGCGTCCGTGGCAAACTGACCGGCTAGACGCTCCGCCTGAAGGAGCAGACAACCGGAGACAGGACATGGCGGGACCGTTGGCGGGACTGAAAGTGGTGGAAATGGTTGGGATCGGCCCTGCGCCCTTTTGCGCGATGATGCTGGCCGACCAGGGCGCCGAGGTGATCCGGATCGACCGGCCCCGCCCGGCCCAGCCCGGCGAGGCGCCGGCCACCGGCGCGGGCAAGGCGCGCTGCGACGTGACCGCGCGCGGCAGGCGCTCGCTGGCCATCGACCTGCGCAAGCCCGGCGCGGCCGGGGTCGTGCTGGACCTGATCGCCAAGGCTGACGTGCTGATCGAAGGCTTCCGCCCGGGCGTGATGGAACGCCTGGGGCTGGGCCCGGACGTTTGCCTGGCGCGCAACCCGGCGCTCGTGTACGGCCGCATGACCGGCTGGGGCCAGCACGGGCCGCTGGCTCAGGCAGCCGGCCATGACATCAACTACATCGCCATCGGCGGCGCGCTGCATGCCATTGGCCGGCCGGGGCAGCCGCCCGTGGTGCCGCTCAACTACGTCGGCGACTTTGGCGGCGGCGGCATGCTGCTGGCGTTTGGCGTGATGTGCGCGGTCAACGAGGCGCGTAATTCGGGCAAGGGGCAGGTGGTGGATGCGGCGATGACCGACGGCACCGCATTGCTGTCCGCGATGATGTACGGATTCAAGGCGGCCGGGCGCTGGAACAACCAGCGCGGCGACAACCTGCTCGATGGCGCGGCCCATTTCTATGACACCTATGCGTGCGCCGACGGCACGTATGTGGCGGTGGGCGCTATCGAGCCGCAGTTCTATGCGCTGCTGCGCGAGCGGTGCGGCTTGGACGATCCGCTCTTCGACAAGCAACTCGATAAGCGCCACTGGCCCGAGTTGAAGGCGCGCATGACCGCGCTGTTCCTCACCCGCACGCGGGCGCAGTGGTGCGAGTTGCTGGAAGGCAGCGATGCCTGCTTTGCGCCGGTCCTGGACTGGGATGAGGCGCCGCAACATCCGCATAACCGGGCACGCGAGACGTTTCTTGAGATCGATGGGGTGATGCAGCCGGCGCCGGCGCCGCGTTTCAGCCGTACGCCGGCGGGGGTGCCTCTGGCGCCTGTGGAGCCTGGTGCGGATAGTGAGGCGGTGTTGCGGGATTGGGGGGTGGGGGGGGAGGTGATTGGGGAGTTGCGGAGGGATGGGGTGATTTGATTCTGCGATTGCGATTGCGATTGCTATTGCGTCTGCAACTGCTTAACGTCAAAGGCAACTTCAAAGGCTTAAAGTCAAAGGCGGTTTCACCTCCCCTCCGGGGAGGCGACCTACTTTCTTGTCTTGCCAAGAAAGTAGGCAAAGAAGCGCGCCGGGGTACGACTCACTCACATAGGTAACACTTGAGTTCAAGCACATAGGTAACAGTTTTCTACGCTGCATGAGCGACCCTGAAAGGAGACGCCCATGCCCTGGAGCGAGCTGAAACCCATGGACCAACGAATTTTGTTTGTGGTTGATCACGTCAAGGGTGTTGAGAGCATGAGCGCGCAGTGCGCGCGATATGGCGTCAGCCGGAAGACGGGCTACAAGTGGCTTGAGCGGTACGAAGCAGAGGGACTGGATGGACTGGCCGAACGCAGCCGGCGACGGCATGCTCCTTGATCGCTGCCAGTTTCTCCGCGCCAATCTTTTCTTTTGCCATCTCGGTGTCGTAGTGGGTTTGGAGGTGCATCCAGCTTTGGGCATCGGTGCCGAAGAACACGCCGAGCCGGACGGCCGTATCGGCGGTGATGGCGCGCTCGCCCTTGACGATCTGGTTGATGCGCCGAGGCGGGACATCGATTGCCTTGGCGAGTGCGTACTGGCTGATCCCAAGTGGCTCAAGCCAGTCCAGTTGCAGGATCTCGCCTGGCTTGGTTAGCGGAACTTCCCGTGCCATCGTTTTCTCCTTTAGTGGCAGCCGACGATTTCGACGTCGGTCGCTTGCCATCCGCTGGTTTGCTCTCCCCGCGCTCAGTCCGCCGGCCCCAGGATCCGTTCGACAAACTCCGGTGCGAGCGGAACGCCGAGGAAGCGTGAGATTTCCACGATCTGACCGTACAGCATCCACTGCCCGTGGTGCACCGTGCAACCTAGTTCGCGCGCGGCTTTGAGCAGGGGCGTATCACCGTCGCGCACCACCGCTTCGCACACCAGCGTGCCTGCGCTCAGCTGTTGCGCGGGTACTGGCGTGGGGTCGGTGTCGCGCAGGCCGAGGGCCGTGGCGTTGACGACTACGTCGAAGCCGGAGGGGTTGTTGTCGCCGCTGCGGATCGGGACAGATGGCAGCGCTTTCCCCAGGCTCGCGGCGAGCTCTTCGGCCTTGTCGGCGGAGCGGTTGTAGATGACCAGTTCGGCGGGGTTCTCGCGGGCGATGGCGTAGGCCATCGATTTGCCGGCGCCGCCGGCGCCAAGCTGCAGCACACGCTTGCCGGACAGGCTGTGGCCGCGTTCGCGCAGGCCGGCGACGAAGCCGTCGCCATCGAAATTGCCGCCGGTCCAGTGGCCTTTCTCGCGGTCGAAGCGCATGGCGTTGACGGAGCCGACCAGGCGGGCGGTGTCGGTCAGTTCGCCACAGGCGGCGACCACGTTTTCCTTGTGTGGAATGGTGACGACCAGGCCTTGCAGGTTTTGCGCGGCCGGCGCGCCGGCGAGGAATGCCTGCAATTGCGCCGAATCCACATGGCAGGGCACGCAGACGGCGTTCAGGCCCTGGCGGGCTACCGAGGCATTGAAGAGTTGCGGCGTGCGCACGTGCGCGATGGGGGCGGCGATGATGCCGACAAGCTGGGTATTGCCATCGATCTGCATTGCGGGATCTTGGGTAATGTGGAGGGAGGGGGGCGGGAGGCGGGACGGACGCGCTCCGTCCCGCGGGCACGGCGATGGCTCAGATGCCGGCCATGCAGGTGTACTTGATGACCAGGTAGTCCTCGATACCGTAATGCGAGCCTTCGCGGCCCACGCCCGATTGCTTGACGCCGCCGAAGGGCGCTACCTCGTTCGAGATCAGGCCGGTGTTGACGCCCACCATGCCGTACTCCAGCCGCTCGGAAACGCGCCACACGCGGCCGAGATCGCGTGCGTAGAAATAGCTCGCCAGGCCGAATTCCGTGTCGTTGGCCATGGCGACCACTTCGTCCTCGGTCTCGAAGCGGAACAGCGGCGCGAGCGGGCCGAAGGTTTCTTCACGCGCTACCAGCATGCCGGGCTTCACGTCGGCCAGCACGGTAGGCTCGAAGAACGATTGCCCCAGCGCGTGACGCTTGCCGCCTTGCAGCACGCGCGCACCCTTGGAGATCGCGTCGGTGATATGTTCCTCGACCTTGGTCACGGCCTTGCCGTCGATCAGCGGTCCGATGCGCACGCCGTCTTCCATGCCGTTGCCCACCTTCAGCGCGCGCACCGCCGCGACCAGTTTTTCGGCGAAGGCGTCATAGACCTTGCTGTGCACATAGAGGCGGTTGGCGCAGACGCAGGTCTGTCCCGCGTTGCGGTACTTGGACACGATGGCGCCTTCCACGGCGGCATCCAGGTCGGCATCCTCGAACACGATAAAGGGCGCGTTGCCGCCCAGTTCCATCGAGACCTTCTTGATGGTGGACGCCGTCTGCGCCATCAGCGTACGGCCGACTTCCGTCGAGCCGGTAAAGGTGAGCTTGCGCACCAGCGGGTTGCTGCTGAGTTCGCCGCCGATGGCGGAAGCCGAGCCGGTGACGACCGACAGCACGCCCGCGGGGATGCCGGCGCGTTCCGCCAGCACCACCATCGCCAGCGCGGTCAGCGGGGTTTGCGAGGCGGGCTTGACCACCATCGTGCAACCCGCCGCCAGCGCCGGGCCAGCCTTGCGCGTGATCATGGCCGCGGGGAAATTCCACGGCGTGATGGCCGCGCACACGCCTACCGGTTCCTTGGTGACGACGATGCGCTGGTTGCTGACCGGCGCGGGAATGGTCTCGCCGTAGACGCGTTTGCCTTCCTCGGCGAACCACTCGATGAAGGAGGCGGCATAGCCGATCTCGCCGCGCGCTTCGGCAAAGGGCTTGCCTTGCTCGGCGGTCATGATGCGGGCCAGGTCGTCCTGGTTCGCCAGCAGCAGTTCGAACCACTTGCGCAGCAGCGCGGAGCGTTCCTTGGCGGTACGCGCGCGCCAGGCCGGCAGGGCGCGGTTGGCGGCCTCGATGGCCTGGCGTGTCTCGCCGGCGCCCAGCAGGGGCACCTGGCCGACGCGCTCGCCGGTGGCGGGGTTGGTCACGTCGATATGACGCTCTGCATCGATCCAGCGGCCGTCGACATAGCACTGCTGGCGCAGCAGGGAGGGGTCTTGGAGTTGCAACATGGTCTGGTTCCGGTTCCGTAGCGATGTTGGGGGGATTCGGCGCAGCGCCGCTGACGGCAGGTTAGCAGGATCCGGCGATCTTGTTTGGCCGCCGGACGGAGGATCAGCCCGCGATATACAGCCCGCCATTGACGTGCAGCACCTCGCCGGTAACAAAGCTGGCCGCGTTGCTGCACAGGAAGCCGATGGCTGTGGCGATCTCGCGCGGATGGCCGAGGCGCTTGAGCGGTGTCTGTTCGACGGAATCGGCGCCGCGTTTCTGGATCAGCTCGGTGGTCATGGGGGTTTCGATCACGCCTGGCGATACCGCATTGACGCGGGTGCGCGGCCCGAGTTCCCGCGCCAGGCTGCGGGTAAGGCTGAGCAGCCCGCCCTTGGAGGCCGAATAGTGCGCATTGTAGTAAGCGCCCCGATGCGCAGCCACCGATGTCAGGTTGACGATGGCGCTGTTCTCGCGCAGCGCGGGAATGGCGCGGCGCACAAGATAGAACACGCCATCCAGGTTGATGGACAGCGTCTGACGCCATTGCGCATCGCTCATCTGCGCGACCGGCTGGGCCTGGTACAAGCCGGCCGACGGCACCAGGAAGTCGATGCCGCCGAAGCGGTCCTGCGCCAGCGCCACGGCGCCGGCGCAATCGTCAGGGTTGGCGGCGTCCATGCGCAGCGTGGCGACGCGCTCGCCGGTGGGGTCCAGTTCGCGCGCAAAGCCAGCCAGGCCGGGTTCGTCGAGATCCGTCAGTACCAGGTTGGCGCCGTGCGCCAGGAACAGCCTGGCCGTTTCACGGCCGATGCCGCCATTGGCGCCGGTCAGCAGCAGCGTGCGTTGATCGAAGTTGTACATGTTGTCTCCGGGAGGTCAGATATGCAGCGCGCGCCCGTAGGCCGCGAGCACGGCTTCGTGCATGGCCTCGGACAGGGTCGGGTGCGGCAGGACGGCGGATATCAGGTCGGCTTCGGTGGTCTCCAGCGTCTGCGCGATGGCGTAGCCCTGGATCATCTCGGTGACCTCGTCGCCCACCATATGGGCGCCGAGCAGTTCGCCGCTGCCTGCGTCGAATATGACTTTCACCAGGCCCGCGGTGCTGCCCATGGCAATGGCCTTGCCGTTGCCGACGAAAGGAAACTTGCCGACCTTGACCTGATGGCCGCGTTCCCTGGCCTGCGCCTCGGTCAGCCCTACGCTGGCCACTTGCGGATGGCTGTACGTGCAGGCCGGGATGCGCGTTGCATCGAGCGCATGCGGGTGCAGCCCGGCGATCTGTTCCACGCAGATCACGCCTTCGTGGCTGGCCTTGTGCGCCAGCCAGGGCGGGCCCGCCACGTCGCCGATGGCATACACGCCGGGCTCTGCCGTGCGGCAGAACGCATCGGTCACGATATGCGTCTTCTCGACCTTGACGGCGGTCTTCTCCAGCCCGAGGTCTTCGACGTTGCCGACGATGCCTGCCGCCACCAGCACGACATCGGCCTCGATCTTCGCGCCGCCGGACTTGCCGCCTTGCAGTGCGACGGACCAGCCGGACGCCTTGCGTTCCGCGCTCCCGATGCTGGCGGCCGTATGCAGCACGATGCCTTCCCGGCTCAGGCTGTTCGCCACCTGCGCGGAGATGTCGGCATCCTCCACCGGCAGGATGCGGTCCGCCATCTCGACCACCGTCACCTCGGTGCCCACCGCGTGATAGAAGCTGGCGAACTCGATGCCGATGGCACCGGCACCGACGATCAGCATGCGCTTTGGCACCACGGGCGGCGCCAGCGCCTCGCGATAGGTCCAGACCGTCTGGCCGTCCGCCGGCAGCGCGGGCAGCTGGCGCGCGCGCGCGCCGGTGGCGAGCAGGATGTGGGCGGACGACACGGTACTCGTCTTGCCATCCGGCGCGGTGACTTCCAGCTTGCCCTTGCCCGCCAGCCGTCCGTGGCCGTTGAGCACGGTCACGCCGTTCTTCTTCATCAGGTGGGCTACGCCCTTGTTGAGCTGCGCGGCAACCGCGCGGGAGCGGGCCACCATGGCTGGCAGGTCGGCGGTAGGCGCGGCTGCGCGCACGCCAAAGGACGCCGCGTCCCTGACCAGCCGCAGCACATCGGCGGAGCGCAGGAGCGCCTTGGTGGGAATGCAGCCCCAGTTCAGGCAAACGCCGCCCAGGTGCTCTTTCTCGACCAGCGCGGTTTTCATGCCGAGCTGCACGGCGCGGATCGCCGCCACATAGCCGCCGGGGCCGCCGCCGACGACGATCAGGTCAAATGAGGAATTCGCCACGTCATGGTCCTCAGATCAGCATCGACAAGGGGTTTTCAAGCAGGCGCTGGAACGCGGCCAGCCATTTCGCGGCCAGCGCGCCGTCGATGGCGCGGTGGTCCACCGAAAGCGTGCAGCGCATGACCTGCCCGACCTGCAGTTCGCCGTCTTCCACCACCGGCACCGCCTGCGTGGCGCCCACCGCGAGGATGGCGGCCTGTGGCGGATTGATGATGGCGGAGAACCCGGACACGCCGAACATGCCGAGGTTGCTCACGCTGAAGCTGCCGCCCTGGTACTCCTCGGGCCGTAGTTGCGACGCGCGCGCGCGCGTCGCCAGGTCGGCGATCTCGGTGCTGATCAGCGACAGCGGCTTCATGTCCGCCGCGCGCACGATGGGCGTGATCAGGCCGGCATCCGTGGACACCGCCACGGCGATATCGGCCTGGTGGTAATGCCGCATGGCCGCGTCGGTCCAGCCGACGTTGGCCTGCGGGACCTCGCGCAAGGCGACCGCCACGGCGCGCACGATGAAGTCGTTGACCGAGATCTTGCGCGGCGCGTTGGCATTGATCTCCGCGCGCAGCGCCAGCAGCCGCTCCATGCGGCAATCCGCCGTGAGGTAGAAATGCGGGATGGTGGACTTGCTCTCGCTCAGGCGGCGCGCAATGGTGCGGCGCATATTGCTGTGCGGGACTTCGGTGAACGCTTCGCTGACCTGGGCCTGCGGTGCGGCCGGGCGCACGGTGGAAGGTGCGCCGGCAGCGGCAGGAATCGCGGCGGCCTGCTCGATATCGCGCTTGACGATGCGGCCATTGGGGCCGCTGCCGCGCAATGCCGCCAGGTCCAGTCCGCGCTGCGCAGCCAGGCGGCGGGCGAGGGGGCTGGCGAAGATGCGCGCGGCTTGCGGGGCGGCAGTCGTGGCAGCAGCAACGGCTTGCCCAGCGGATGCCGCCACGGCTTCCGGTGCTTGCGCGCCACCACCCGCCGCCGCGATCAGCGCATCGATATCCACGCTGGTTTCGCCATTGACCAGCAGCACGCCGATCGGCGCGCCCACTTCCACGTCCTGGCCCGCCGCCACCAGGCGGCGACCGAGCACGCCGGCCGAGTCGGCATTGAGTTCGACCACGGCCTTGTCGGTTTCGATCTCGGCGATGCAGTCGCCCACGGCAATCGTATCGCCTTCGTTCTTGGTCCACGCTTGCAGCGTGGCCTGGGTGGCATTGGCCGCCACCTCGGGCATGCGTAGCAGGGTGGCCATGTCAGGCATTCCTCGGCGATTGCAGGTCGGGGCGATAAGCCGCGATATCCGCGTACTGCACGATCTCGAGCACGTTGCCTTCGGGGTCGCGGCAGAACGCGAGGTAAGTGCCGGGGCGCACTTCAATGCGCTGCGGGCCGGTCAGGAACGCCACGCCGGCGGCGATCAGCCTGTCGACCGCGGCCTGGATGTCGTCCACGATAAACGTGAGGTAGGTGGCGTTGGCTTTGTCGAGGATGTATTGGGGAGCCGGCTCGGCTGCCGGCGCTTGCACCGGGGCCAGCAGCTTGATGCGCTCGCCATGGTTCGTCTGCAGGCGCACGGCGGTGTAACCGCCGGCATGCATCGCGGCCTGCGCGGCGTTGGCCGCGGGCACGGCAACTTCGCTCACGAAGGTGAAGCCCAGCACCTGCTCATAGAAGCGGCGCATGCGCGGCAGGTCGCGCACGGCGATGCCGACCTCCAGGGGAGCAATCATGTTCAGGGTCATTGGAATTCCTTGGGTTTCCTTGGATTCGTTCAATTGGCTTGCCGGGCAGGCACCGGGCTTACGCCGCGCCTTTGTCGCGCATCACTTGCCGCAGGCCTTCCACCACTTCCTCGGTGCGGGCGGCAGCGGCACGCTCCAGCACCTTGGAAATGCTCGGCGCGGCTTCCGCCCCGGTCACGCGCTGCACCGGCTGGTCCAGCCAGTCGAAGTAGCGGCGCTGGATCTCGTCGGCCAGCCAGCCGCCGTAGGAAGTGCCGCGCGCGCCTTGCTCCGCGATCAGCACATTGTTGGTCTTCCTGATGCTCTGCCCGATGGTGTCCCAGTCCAGGCTGGCGCGGTCCAGCCAGCGCAGGTCGATCACCTCGGCGTCGATGCCGGTCTGCTCCACCGCTTCGAGCGAATGGCCGACCATCGACAGGTAGGTGATGACGGTGACGTCGCTGCCATTGCGGCGCACCGCCGCCTTGCCCACCGGCAGGTGGTAGTCGAAGTCGTCCACCGGCCCCACGCCCGATGCGTTGTACAGGTCCACGTGCTCGATCACCAGCACAGGGTCCTTGCACGCCAGCGCCGTGTTCATCAGGCCCACATAGTCGAACGGCGTGGAAGGCGCCACGATGCGCCAGCCCGGGTTGGTGGCGAAGATGCCGGCCGGGTCCATCGAGTGCTGCGAGCCGTAGCCCGTGCCCATCGCCACCTTGGTGCGCAGCACCAGCGGCACATCGCTCTCGCCGCCGAACATATGGCGCGCCTTGCCGATCTGGTTGAAGACCTGGTCGGCCGCCACCCACATGAAGTCCGGGTACATGAACTCAACCACGGGCTTGTAGCGGCCATCCAGCGCCAGCCCGCCGCCGAGGCCGACGAATGCGTTCTCGCTGATCGGCGTGCCCAGCACGCGGTCCGGGAAGCTGTCGCGCAGGCCACGCGTGGCGCCGTTGGTGCCACCCTTGAGGCGGTGCACGTCCTCGCCCATCACCACCACCGACGGGTCGGTCTCCATGCGGCGGTGCATGACGTCCGCCACCACATCGATGAACTTGCGCTTGTCCAGCTTGCCCGGGAAGGCGGCTTCGTCCTCGCAGCGCAGGCCTTCCAGCTCGCTCAGGTCGCCACGGACGCCCACGTCGCGGAAATCCGGGCTCGGCCACAGTTCGGGACGGATGCGGCGCTTGCCAGGCTTGCCGGAAGGATCGGCCTCGGTCAGTGCCGCCATGGCATCGCGCATGCCTTGCTTGATGCGTTCGCGCAGCGCGGCGATCTCGCCGGCGCTGATGAGGCCGCGTTCCTGCATGCGGCGCGCCATCAGTTCGAGCGGATCGCGCGCGCGCCATTGCTGTTCTTCTTCCTTGGTGCGGTAGCCGAAGGCGCTGCCGGGGAAAGGGCCGTTCTGGTGGAAGAAGCGGTAGAGATCGGCTTCGATGACCGTGGGGCCCTTGCCGGCGCGCATGTGCGCCAGCGCTTCCTGCGTGGCGAGGTAGACCGCCAGCGGGTCCATGCCGTCGACTTTCCAGCTCGGGATATTGAAGCCCATGCCGCGCGCGGACAGGCGCGGCTCGGCGGTGGACTCCTCCACCGTGGTGGAGACGGCGTAGCGGTTGTTCTCGATAAAGAAGCACAGCGGCAGCTTCCACGCGGCCGCCAGGTTCATGGTCTCCAGCACCGAGCCGATATTGACCGCGCCATCGCCGAAGTAGGTGATGGCCACGGCGTCGGTGCCCGCATGCCGGTGCGACCACGCCGCGCCCGCGGCCATCGGCACGCCGCCGCCAACGATGGCATTGGTGCCCAGCGCGCCGGCTTCGGCCCACTGCAAGTGCATCGAACCGCCACGGCCCTTGCAGTAGCCTTGCGCCAGCCCGAGGATTTCCGCGAGCGTGCGTTGCAGCAGCGTTTGCACATCCGCCGGCAGCGGCGCGCGCGGGTCGATGCCGTTGGGCGCGAGGTAGCCCAGCGCCTTGGAGATGAATTGATGGTGTCCGCGGTGCGAGCCGTTGATCTGGTCGGCGCCGGTCAGCGGCACGATGGAGCCGGCGGCGCCGCCTTCCTGCCCGATGCTGGAGTGCGCGGGCCCGTGGACCAGGCCTTCGGCGGCGAGTTCGAGCACGGCTTCCTCGAAGCCGCGGATCAGGTGCAGGTGGCTCAGCAGCGTGCCGAGCAGGGCGGGGTCGGCCTTGGCCCAGTCTTCATCGGTGGTGCGCAGTTCCACCCATTCGGCGGCGGGGCGCAGGGCGCTACGTTCAGACATTCGAGGATCCTTGATTACCGGTCGATGGTGTTTTCAATCGTGTTGGGAACAGCGCGCTCAGAAGCCGTCGGCGGTCCAGCCGCCGTCGGAGACCAGCGCATGGCCGGTGATGAACGCGGCCGAGTCCGATGCCAGGAAGAGCGCGACTTCCGCCATCTCCTCCGGCGCGCCGAAGCGCCGCAGCGGCGTGCGCGCCAGCAAGGCCTCGCCGTCGATGGCCTTGCTGGCCAGCAGCGTTTCCATCAGCGCGGTGCTGGTGTAGCCCGGGCAGACCGCGTTGACGCGGATGTTGTACTCAGCCCATTCCGCCGCCAGCGACTTGGTCAGCGAGACCACGCCCGCCTTGGCCGCGCAGTAGGCCAGACGCCGGGCCGACGAGGCCAGGCCCCACATCGATGCCGTGCTGAGAATGGAGCCGCCGCCCTGGCGCACCATGCGGCGCGCCGCCGCCTGCGTGCAGAAGAACACGCCGGAGAGGTCGATATCGATGGCGCGGCGCCAGTCTTCGGGCGTCAGTTCCAGCGATGGCTTGTTCATCGAGATGCCGGCGTTGTTGAGCAGGATATCGATGCGGCCGAAGCGGGCTTCGGTGGCGGCGCAGGCCTGCTCCACGGCGTCTGGATCGGTGATCGAAGCCTTCACGACTTCGACCTGCGCTTCCGGGTAGGCCGCTTCCAGTTCCGCCCTGGCGCTGGCGAGTCCTTCCGCGTCCAGGTCCAGCAGCATCAGCCGCGCGCCGTGCCGGGCAAAGCCGTGCGCCATCGCGCGGCCGATGCCGCTGGCGCCGCCGGTGTTGAGCACGACCTTGCCGGCCAGGCCGGGGTAGCTGGCGCGCGCGAAGGGTTGCGCGTTCGGGTATCCAATTGGCAGGGAAGTGCTCATACGGCTAACCAGTCCTTCAGAAGTTGGGTATTGGAAGTGAGTTGTCCGGGCGTGCCCTCGAAGACGATGCGCCCGTGGCCCATCACGCAGACACGGCTCGATACCTTCAGCGCGATGGCGAGCTTCTGCTCCACCAGCACCACCGATACGCCCCGGCGGTGAATGTCCTGGATGGCCTCGCCGACCACCGTCACGATCTTGGGCGCGAGGCCTTCGGTGGGCTCGTCGATCAGGATCACCAGCGGGTTGCCCAGCAGCGAGCGGCACATGGTCAGCATCTGCTGCTCGCCGCCGGAGAGGCTGCCGGCCTTGGTATTGCGGCGTTCCTTCAGGCGCGGGAAGTAGTCGAACATCTGCTCGAAGGTCCATTTCGGCGCGCCTTCGGTGGCGCGCTGTTCGCCCATGCGCAGGTTTTCTTCGACCGTGAGGTTGGCGAAGACCTCGCGCTCCTCCGGCACGTAGGCAATGCCGCGCCGGCAGATCGCATAGGATTGCGCGCCGGCGAGATCGCGGCCGCGCAGCCTGACGTGGCCCGCACTCGGCGGGACCAGGCCCATGATGGCTTTCAGCGTGGTGGAGCGGCCCGAGCCGTTGCGGCCCAGCAGGCTCACCACTTCGGCGTTCCCCACGTGGAAATCCACGCCGTGCAGGATGTGGCTCTTGCCGTAGTGCGCGTGCAGGCCCTGTACGCTGAGCAGCGGGTCGGCGGATGGCATGGACGGTGCGCTCATACGGTGACCTCCTCGCCCAGATAGGCTTCCTTGACGCGTGCGTTGTTGCGGATCTCGTCGGGCGTGCCGGTGGCGACGATCTCGCCGTAGACCAGCACGCTGATGCGGTCGCTGAGCGAGAACACCACGTCCATGTCGTGCTCCACGATCATCAGCGTGCGGCCCTGCGCGATCTCGCGGATCAGGCCGGCGGTATAGTCGGTTTCTTCCTGCGACATGCCCGCCATCGGCTCGTCGAGCATGATGACCTTCGGGTCCGAGGCCAGCGTCATGGCGATCTCCAGCGAACGTTGCTCCGAATACGACAACTCGCCGGCGATGGCCTGCGCGCGTTCGGCCAGCCGGACCTGTTCGAGCAGGTGCCGGGTTTCTTCGCGCACGGCGCGCAGCTTGTGGGCGAACTTCCACAGCGTGTATTGCAGGCCGTGGCGCCGCATCACGGCGAGGCGCAGGTTTTCGAAGACGGTCAGGCCAGCGAAGATATTGGTGATCTGGAACGAGCGCGCCAGGCCGCGATGGTTGATCTGCTGCGGCGTCAGGCCCTGGATGGGCTCGCCGTTGAGCACGATCTCGCCTTTGGTC
Organism: Cupriavidus sp. 05L310; assembly: GCF_056398185.1. Lineage (NCBI taxonomy): Bacteria > Pseudomonadati > Pseudomonadota > Betaproteobacteria > Burkholderiales > Burkholderiaceae > Cupriavidus > Cupriavidus sp. 05L310. The sequence continues at coordinate 53,282 of NZ_JBFTOX010000039.1, read as the reverse complement.
AGCGGCAGGCGGCCGGAGATCAGGTGGAACAGCGTGGATTTGCCTGCGCCGTTCGGTCCGATCAGCGCGTGCCGTTCGCCGCTGACGAGATCGAGGTCCACGCCGCGGATGATGTCGACGTCGCCAAAGGATTTGCGCAGCCCGCGCAGGGAGAGAATCGCTTGCGTGTTCATGCCGGGTTCCTCTGGACGTTGGTGGCGGCGTGGGCAACGGCTTCGGCGGCGGGGGCGGCGTCCTTCAGGCGCAGCCAGCGGCCGTTGGCCAGGCGCACCGTCGCGATGCCGGCCGCCAGCAGCGCCGCGGGCACCAGCCAGGTCAGCGGCGAGACGGGATCCCACTCGCGGCCGAACAGCGGGATCGCGGGCCAGCCGCCGCCATTCAGGGCGGCCATGGAGCGGTAGTCTTGCGAGAAGAAGCGCTGCAGCATCTCCACCGTGAACACGGTGCCGACCGTGAGCAGCAACGTGCCGATGATGAAGACCAGCGCGATCGGCAGCAACGGGCGCAGGCCATAGGTCTTGCCGTGCGCGGCGAAGGACTTGATCAGCCCGGCCAGGCCCGTCGGCATGAACATCATCACCAGCACGAACACGATGCCCTGGTACAGCAGCCATGAGCGCGTCAGGTCGGAGACCGCATAGCCGAAAAAGGTCATCACCGCCGCGCCCAGCGCCGGGCCGAGAAAGAGCTTCACGCCGCCGATATAGCTATTGAGCACCACCGCCGCGGAGGCCGAGGACTCGAACACCACGTAGTTGGCCGCTTCCATGTTGAGCGCCTGCAGCGCGCCCGCGATGCCGGCGAACATGGCCGAGACGGCGAACACCAGCACGCCGAGGCGGTGCGTGTCGTAGCCGAGGAAACGCAGGCGGTTGGCGTTCTCGCGCAGGCCCAGCGTCAGGCGGCCCACCGGGGTCAGGGTGAACAGATACAGCAGCGCCAGCGACAGCAGCACCCAGAATAACGTCAGGTAGTAGACCTGGTTGCTGTCGCCGAAGGTAAGGCCCCATGCCGGCATGCGCATGGTGGACAGGCCCGCCTCGCCGCCGAACCAGCCCTTCAGGTGCGGCGCCAGCGAGTGCAGCAGTTCGGCCAGCGCCAGCGTGATCATGGCGAAGTAGACGCCGGTGCGCTTGGTGGCGAACCAGCCGGCGGCCAGGCCGGCGACGAGGCCCAGGGCGCCGCCTGCCAGCGGCAGCAGCGGCGTGGGCAGCAGGCCGTTGCCGCCGAAGGCGTTCATCGCATGCACGGTGGCGAAGGAACCGATGCCGAAGTACGCCGCATGGCCGAACGACAGCATGCCGCCCTGGCCGCTCAGCAGGTTGAACGAGGCGGCGAACAGCACGGCGATCAGCATCTGGATCGATGCGTTGACCAGCGATTGCGACAGCACCAGCGGCAGCGCCAGCAGTGCGCCTGTGCCGAGCAGCAGCAGGGTCTTCTGCGTGTTGGAGACATTGGTCATGGTTACTCCTTCTCGCCCATCAGCCCTGACGGGCGAACCAGCAAAATCAGCAGCATCAGCGCGAACGGGATGGTCCCGGCCAGGCTGGACAGCTTCAGGGTCAGCAGCCCGCCCGCTTCCCCGGCCCAGGCGCCCGCGCCGAACAGGGCCAGCAGGTCGGCGAGGCTGCGGTCGATGCCGACCGAGAACGCCGTGATCAGGCCGATCATCAGCGAGGCGAGCATGGCGCCCTCCAGCGAGCCCAGGCCGCCCACCACCACCACCACGAAGACCATCACGCCGAGTTCGAGCGCCATGTTCGGGTTGGTGGTGTAGAACGCGCCCGCCACCGCGCCGGCCAGGCCGGCCAGCGCCGCGCCGATGCCGAACACGCCCATGAAGACCAGCGGCACGTTGTGGCCCAGCGCCTCGGCCATGCGCGGCTTGTAGATGGCGGAGCGCACCACGATGCCGACCCGGGTGTAAGTGAGCAGGAGGTAGATCACGGCGAACATGGCCACGGCGATGCCGCCCATGAACACGCGGTAGAAGGGATAGGAGGAAACCCCCAGCTGGAAGGCCGCGAAGTCCAGCGATGCCGGGATGCGGTAATCCACCGGGAAGTTGCCGAAGAACAGCTTGATCAGCTCGGCAATGATGAAAGACAGGCCGAAGGTCAGCAGCAGCTCGTGCGCGTGGCCGTGGTGATGGACGCGGCGCAGGAAGAAGCGCTCCACCGCCACCCCGACCAGTCCGACCAGGATCGGTGAAACCACGATGGCCGGCCAGAAGCCGATTGCGCCCTGCAGCGTGTAGGCAAAGTAAGCGCCCAGCATGTAGAACGACGCATGGGCAAAATTGAGCACACCCATCATGCCGAAGATGAGGGTCAGGCCTGCCGACACCATGAACAGCAGCAAGCCGTAGATGGCGCCGTTAAGCAGTGAGACGATGAGGTATTCCATGAAGGCTTCCTTGGAACGAGCCTGTGCGGCCATATGGCGCGCGGCCGCCGGAGTGAACGGCCGCGCTTGCCAGTGCCGCGCCGGGCGGCGCTGAGCTGGCAGGTCTTGCTATGGCAATGGCAGGGGGAGTCAGACGGCGCGCGGCATCTTGCAGCTGGCCTGGGCCGGCGTGGCGGCTTCAGTGGCGGAGAACGTCTTGACCGGCTTGAAGCCCATGTCGGTGCCGTCGACCTTGAACTTCGCGTCCTTGGCGACGACGGACACCACCATGGGCAGCAGCACCTGGTGATCGGCGGCGCGCATGCTCATCTCGCCCATCGGGGTCTTGATCTTGGCGTTTTCGAGCGCCCTGGCCAGCGTGCTGGTGTTGAGCTTGCCGCCTTCCGGCTTCACCGTCTTCAGCGCCTCGCCCAGCATCTCCACCGCGAATACCGTCTGCGGCTCGATGTAGGCCGGCATATGGCCCTGCCTGGCCTTGAAGTCGTTAGCGAAGCGCTCACTCTCCGCGCCGCCCGCTTCGGCGTTAAAGGGGTGGGCGACATAGTGGCCGAGCGCCACATCGGCGGCGTTGCCGATATTGCCCGGCTGGTCGAGGAACACCGTAGCGAAGCGCGTCTTCAGGCCTGCCGCCTTGCTGGCCTTCATCAGCAGCAGCAGGTCGTTCGACCAGTTGCCGGTGATCACGCTGTCCGCCTTGGCGGCGGCGATCTTGGCCACGTACGGCGAGAAGTCCTGGACCTTGTTGACGTCGTGCAGGGTCTTTTCCACGACCGTGTAACCGCCCGCGCTGGCGTAGTCGCCGGTGGCCTTTTCCATATCGATGCCCCAGGAGTAGTTCTGGTCGATCGAATAGACGCGGGTGCCGAGGGCGTTGAGCGGCTTCATCGCGCCGACCAGCGCCTTGACGCGGATCTGTGCGTTGGTGGCGAACTTGAAATGGTAGAAGTGGCACTTCTCGCCGGTCAGCTCCATGGCCTCGCCGCCGACGTTCATGAACAGGATTTCCTTGCCCGGATTGCGCAGGTTGAACTTGCGCACGTCCTCGGTGATCTGGCCGGACACGGCCGACGACGAACCCTGCATGACGATCTGGGCGCCATCGGCCACGGCCGCCTTCAGCTTGTCCGCCGCGCCCGCCGGGCCGCCCTGGTTGTCGTACTCCACCAGTTGGAGCGGCTCGCCATTCCAGCCGCCGGTGGCATTGATCTTGTCGATCGCATAGCGCGCCGCCGCGCGGAACATCAGGCCGGTCGATGCCTGCGGGCCGGACAGTGTCTCGACCAGCGCAATCTTTACCGGCGCCGCCGATGCCGTGCCAGCCAGCACCGAGAATGCCGCGGCTGCGAACAAAGGACGGGGAATGCGGCTACCGCTCATGGGTGTCTCCTAGCTTTGTTGGGATCATCTGGCGGGCGCTGAAACTGGCCCGTCATAGTGGTCTGACCTGTGTGTAAAGTGGTCTGACAGGTTTACTATAGGGAGATGGACGACAGCCGTCAACGGCGACATGCCCGCCATGAGGGTTTCTACTGAGGACCGGATCGGACGGCTATCCACGCATCGGAGCGTGGGTCATCTTCCCTTGCAGGGATTGGCTTTCTGGCACATAACAGGCGCTGCTACGGTCTGGTGCTGGTGCATTTCGCACGTTCCAGACGAGTTGAGTCGTGCTACATTGACCTGTAAGACCAATTCAAGATCGAGCGCCAGCCAGATGCCGGCTGGCGCCAGGGAGCCAGTAGTGAACAAGACCATGCCCGGTGCCGCGGCGCCGCCGTCCACCCAGCGCCCGGAGGGAACCATGTTCCATCCCGAGCCAAAACACCTGCCGGACGAGATCGCAAGGCGGCTGATCCAGGCGATCCAGACCGGCGAGTTCGCCGTGGGCGACCGCCTGCCCAGCGAGCGCGTGCTATGCGAGCAGTTTTCGGTCAGCCGCGCGGTGGTCCGCGAAGCGCTGTCGCAGCTCAAGTCGGAGGGTCTGGTTGCACCCAAGGCGGGCAGCGGCGTGTTCGTGACCGAGCGCAGCCAGCGGCAGGCGTTTCGCATGCAGGATGTGGCCATCGACGAGAAAGACTCGCTGGCGATGGTGATGGAACTGCTGGTGACGATTGAAGTGGCGGCCACCAGGTTCGCGGCCATGCGCCGCACGCCGGAAGATCTCAAGCGGATCCGGCGGGCGCTGATCGGCATGGAGTACGAGATCGCCAACGACCGGCTGGGGGACGAAGAGGACTTCGCCTTTCACCAGGCCATTGTGGAGGCCACCCACAACCCGCATTTCCAGGCGCTGAGCGAACACCTGGAGCATGGCGCGCGGCGCGTGATCCGGCAGGCGAGGAGCAATACCAAGAGCCATCACGCGGACATGGTCGAGGCCGTGCAGGACGAGCACAAGACCATCTACGACGCGATCGCGGCGGGCGATCCGGAGCGGGCGGCGGAGGCGGCTGAAACCCACCTGCGCAACGCGGCCAAGCGGCTGAACATGTACCTGAAGGGCTGATTCCGCGGCGGACCGATCACGCTTGAGCCGCGCTGCCCAGCCCTTCCGTCTTTACGTCCTTAAGTTCTTAAGTCCTTAAGTCCTTAAGTCCTTACTCAAGCCCGGCCAACCCCGGCTGGAAATGCTGGACCAGGCGCTCGCCGTTGCCGAGCAGCACGCTGACTTCCACCCCCGAGGCCATATCGTGGCAGGCTGAGCGGCTGGTGCCGGAGAGCGACAAGCTGCGGCCTTGCGGGCATACGCTCGCCGAACGTACCTGGCCCTCGGTATCGACCGAGACGGCGCCATAGCCGGCCCCCATCGACAGGCCGGAGGCCTGGCGCCAGGTCCATGCGGACGGCGCGAGGCTGGCGGTGATGTCGGTGCCGTCGCATTGCAGCACCGCGGCGGTGGCCGTGACGCGGGTGGCGCCGGGCGTCAGCGGCGTATCCGCGTAGCGGAGCTGGAGGCGCAAGGCACCGGTTTGTGGCTGGCCGGGGGCGCTGCCCGGCGAGGTGCCCGGCTCGCGCGCGGTGAGCGCTACCTCACATTGCGTGCCGCCCCAGGCTTTGCGCAGCGTGTCGCCGCAGGCTTGAAGGAGAGCCATGAACAGGCCGCCCGGCCGTGGCCCGGCGGCATGGCCCGATAGTGACCCTGATTGCATCGGTGGCACGATTTCCCCGTCTCTTTTTTTGTGCGTGCACTGTACAAACCGATCGCGCGGCCCGCATCACCCGTTTGTGGGGTGCCGGACGTTATTCATCTCGCCGCCGGGGCGGAAATCAGTCCCGTGGCGGCGTGCGCGCCAGCTCGCCCACCCGTTTCACCACTTCGGCCAGCAGTGCCGAGCGGTCGTCGCTGCGATAGCTCATCATCACCGGGGACGTAAAGCCGGGTGCATCAATCGGCATGTAGGCCACGTCGTCGCGATGCAGGCGCTGCACGGATGCCGGCACCAGGCAGATCCCGAGCCCGGCGGCCACGAGGCCGATGGCGGTCTGTAGTTCGTTGGCCTCCTGGGCCACGCGCGGTTGCAGGCCCTGGGTGCGGAACAGCGCCAGCACATGATCGGCGTAACTGGGCCGGGGCCGCGCCGGATAGAGCACGAAGGGGTGCGCCGCCAGTTGCGCCGGCGTCATGGGCGGACCCTTCAGCGCGGCGTGGCCGCTGGGCACGGCGGCCATCAGCGGCTCGGCCATCACCACCGTGCGGGTAATGGCCGGGTCGTCCAGCACGATGCGGCCAAAGCCGATATCGATGCGGCCGGCCTTGAGCGCTTCCATCTGCTGCACCGTGGTCAGCTCGGACAGGCCGACCTCAAGCGCGGTGTCGGAGCCGCGCACCTGGCGGATCAGCTCCGGCAGGAAACCGTACAGCACCGACGGCACGAACCCGATGCCGAACCAGCGCTTCTCGTTGCGGCCGATGCGCCGCGTGCCTTCCACGATCTCGTCGATACGCTGGTTCAACTGCAGCGACTGCTCCAGCAGGAAGCGTCCGGCCTCGGTCAGCCGCACGGCGCGCGCGGTGCGGTCCAGCAGCACCGTGCCGATTTCGTCCTCCAGCTGGCGGATCTGGCGCGACAGCGGCGGCTGGGCGATATGCAGGCGTTCGGCGGCGCGGGTGAAGTTGAGTTCGGCCGCGACAGCCTGGAAATAGCGCAGGTGACGAAGCTCCATGGCGCCTGCCCCTCCATACTTTAAAGGTATTGATCGGGACATACTCGGTCTTGGACACCCTGAATGTCAAGCCACATACTGCATCCCAGCGTATTCCATACTTGGCAGACATACAGCATGAAAGCAACCGTCACCTCCGTCGAAGCCATCCTGGTCGACCTGCCCACCATCCGGGCGCACCAGCTCGCCATGACCACCATGCAGCGCCAGACCCTGGTGATCGTGCGGCTGCGCTGCAGCGATGGCGTCGAGGGCATTGGCGAAGCCACCACCATCGGCGGCCTGAGCTACGGCGACGAAAGCCCCGAGGGCATCAAGCTGACCATCGATACCTATCTGGCGCCCGCGCTGGCCGGCCTCGATGCGTCCAATATCCACGCGGCCATGCAGCGCCTGGCCGCGGTGGCGCGCGGCAACCGCTTTGCCAAGTCGGCGCTGGAGTCCGCGCTGCTCGACGCGCAGGGCAAGCGCCTGGGCCTGCCGCTGTCCGAACTGCTGGGCGGCGCGGTGCGGCCGAACCTGGCCTGCCTGTGGACCCTGGCCAGCGGCGATACCGGCCGCGACATCGAAGAGGCCGAGTCGCTGCTCGAGGCCCGCCGCCACAACACCTTCAAGCTCAAGATCGGCCGCCGCTCCGTACGCGACGACGTGGCCCACGTGTCGGCCATCAAGCGCGCGCTGGGCGACCGCGCCCGCGTTACGGTGGATGTCAACCAGGCCTGGAACGAGGCCGACGCCGCCACCGGCATCGCCATGCTGGAAGCCGCCGGCATCGACCTGGTCGAGCAGCCGGTGCCGCGCGAGCAGCGCGGCGCGCTGGCCCGGCTGGCGGCGCGCTTCGTCGTGCCGGTGATGGCCGACGAGTCCGTGTGCGGCCCCGAGGACGCGATGGAACTGGCGCGCATCGCCGGCGCGGACGTGTTCGCGCTGAAGATCTCCAAGTCGGGCGGCATCTTCGAGATGCTGCGCACCGCGGCGGTTGGCGACGCCGCCGGCATCGCGCTGTATGGCGGCACCATGCTGGAGGGCAGCGTGGGCACCATCGCCGCCGCCCACGGTTTTTCCACGCTGCCGCGGCTGGCCTGGGGCACCGAGCTGTTCGGCCCGCTGCTGCTCAAGGATGATGTGGTGACGGCGCGTCCCGAGTACCGCGACTTTGCCTTGCACCTGCCGGTGGGGCCGGGGCTGGGCCTGACGCTGGACGAGGATAAGCTGGCGCATTACCGCCGTGCCGCCTGAGGCGCACCTGCCGCCACCCATGAGCAAACACAGACCCAAGGAATAAAAGCATGCTGTTTCTGGTGAGAATGGACGTAAGGATTCCGGCCGACATGCCTGCCACGCAGGCAGACGAGATCAAGGCGCGCGAGAAGGCGTACTCGCAGGACCTGCAGCGCCAGGGCAAATGGCCGCATATCTGGCGTGTGGTGGGCGAGTACGCCAACTACAGCATCTTCGATGCCGAGTCCAACGACGAGCTGCACACGATGTTGTCCGGCCTGCCGCTGTTCCCGTACATGGAGATCCATGTCACGCCGCTGGCGCGGCACCCGTCGTCGATCAAGTAATCAAGAAATAACGCCGCGGCCCGCGATGGCCGCGGTCCAACTCCAACTCCGAAACCAACTGGAGGAGACTTTGATGCGCTTGCCTTTCCTGCGCGCCTGGGCCGCCTGCGCCTGCGCGCTGGCCACCCTGGCCGTGCTGCCGTCCGCACACGCCGACGCCTATCCCGATCACCCCATCCGCTGGGTCGTGCCATTCCCCGCCGGCGGCGCCATGGACAATATCGCCCGCACGCTGGGCGAGGAAATGTCGAAGTCGATGGGCCAGGCCATCGTGGTGGAAAACCGCCCCGGCGCAGGCGGCAATATCGGCGCCGAGCTGGTGGCGCGCTCGCCCGCGGATGGCTACACGCTGATCATCGTGGCCAACGGCATGGCGGTGAACCCCGCCCTGTACGGCCGGCTGAACTATGACCCGGTGAAGGACTTCGCGCCGGTGTCGCTGCTGGCGGTGGTGCCCAATGTACTGGTCACCAGCAAGGCCAAGAAGCTGCCCGCCACGGTGCCCGACCTGATCGCCGCCGCGCGCGCCACGCCGGACAAGTACACCTATGCCTCGGCCGGCAACGGCACCTCGATCCATCTCGCCGGCGAGTTGTTTACCTCGCTGACCGGGGTCAAGATGCTGCATGTGCCTTACAAGGGCAGCGGCCCGGCCATGACGGACCTGCTGGGCGGCCAGGTCGACTACATGTTCGACAGCATCACCTCGGCCAAGCCGCATATCGATTCCGGCAAGCTCACGCCGATCGCCGTGACCACCGCCAAGCGCTCGTCGACGCTGCCGAACGTGCCGACCCTGGCCGAAGCCGGCGTGAAGGGCTATGACCTGTCGCCGTGGTTCGCCGCCTTCGTGCCGGCCAAGACGCCGCCCGCCGTGGTCGCGCGGCTGAACCAGGCCATGGTGGACGCGCTGGCCAAGCCGTCGGTGCGTACCCGCCTGGCCGGCATCGGCGCCGAGCCGATCGGCAGCACGCCCGCGCAACTGGGCAAGCACCTCGCCGCTGAAACCGACAAATGGGGCAAGCTGATCCGCGAACGCGGCATCCGCGCAGACTGAGATCGTCATGACCACCGCATTCAACCAGGGCATCGCGCTGCACTACCAGATCGAGGGGGCGCCGGACGCGCCCGTTCTGGTCATGTCCAACTCGCTCGGCACCGACCTGCAGATGTGGGCGCCGCAGATGGACAGCCTGTTGTCCCGCTTCCGCGTGCTGCGCTACGACACGCGCGGCCACGGCGGCTCCGGCCTGCCGGCCCCGGCCGGGCCGTTCGGGTTTGCCGAACTCGGGCGGGACGTGCTGGCGATCATGGATCACGCCGGCATCGGACGCGCCCACTTTTGCGGGCTGTCGATGGGCGGCATGACCGGCATGTGGCTGGCGGCCAGCCACCCGGAGCGCTTCGGGCGCTTCGTGTTGGCCAACACCGCCGCCCTGATCGGGCCGGCCAGCGGCTGGGACACCCGCATCCAGACGGTACGCGCCCAGGGCATGGCCGCCATCGTCGACGCCGTGCTGGCGCGCTGGTTCAGCGCCGGCTGGCTGGCCGGCAACGCAGAGCGCATCGCCCCGGTGCGGCAGATGTTGCTGGATGCGTCGCCCGAAGGCTATACGGCCAACTGTGCCGCCGTGCGCGATGCCGACCTGCGCCCGCTGCTATCGCGCATCGCCAGCCCGGTGCTGGTGATCGCCGGCACGCACGACCTGGCGACCACGCCGGCGCAAGGCCGCGAGGTAGCCGCGGGGATCGCCGGTGCGCGCTATGTGGAGCTGGACGGGGCCCATTTGTCCAACTGGGAGCAGCCGCGTGAATTTGCCGAGGCGGTGTGTGGGTTCCTGGGAGCCGGAGTTGTAACCGGCTTCTGACAACTCGATGCGCGGACGAGGCCCGGGCGGTATTGCCCCACCGCGCCTCGCCCCCGCTACTTCGCCGGCCCGAACCGAATATCCCCATACCAGGCGCGCGCACTCGCCCTGGTGTTGTCCGTATCGGTGAGCAATCCATAGGCGGCCACCTTGCCCGGCTTCTCGTGGAAGGCATGCTCGAAGTCCTGCGCCACGTTGCGGCTCAGCGCCAGCCACTTGCCGGTGCCGTCGGCGCTGCCCGAGACCACGATCATCTTGACCCGCGAGGTGTGGGGATTGTCGATGACCGAGCCGACCGGCGCGGTATTGGACCAGACGTACATCAGCGTGGCATAGGGCAGTTCCTCGCCCGCCAGCGTCTTGGCAAGCTGGATGGCGGCACGGTCGCCCAGCGGCAGCTTGCTCTTGTCTCCTTCGAACATGAATACCAGCCGCGCAGGCGCGTCCTCTTTCGATGCGACGCTGTTGTCGGCATCGTCGATCGGCCGGTCTATTTTCCAGCGCCAGGTCAGCTGCGGTGTTTCTGCCAGGTCGACGTTGCCCTTGTGCATCAGCGCGGAGGCGGAGGCGGCGGCATCGGCCTGCAGCACCGTGGCGCTGTCGTCTGTTACGAGGCTGTAACGGGTCAGCGTCTTGCCATGCGCGACCGGCAGGTTCTTCCAGCCGGCCGGTAACGGGCCGCCGGGCGTGCCGGCGGAAAAGGCGGCGCCGGGAGCCGTGGGTGCCGCTGGCGCGGATGTGGCAGATGCGGCGGATACCTGCGCCCGGGCGGGCGCGGCAGGCACCAGCAACAAGCCGCACGCCAGCAGGCCAGCCCGCATGCGCGCGCCGGGCAATGCCTGGCCTGCCGACGCAGCGGGGAATGGCTTCGAAGCCAGATGGAAGTTCATGATGGATTGCCCGGTGGTTGCCGTCATTGTTCTTATTGTTTTCATTGTAGGCAGGGGCCGGGGCATTTGCGCGTGCCGCGTGTGGCGCAACGCGGGATTGGCAGGCTAGGGCGGGGCTTGCGGACGCCGTCCTTCCCGGCTGCCCGCCGTGCTCGCCGGCATGCTCCCGAAGATTTCGCCGTAGTAGCGGTAGCCGGCGTCCATCTGCTTGCCGAAGGCAAAGCCCTGGGCCAGCATCGCGTCGAAATCCGCCCGCGCGACCTGCATCACATAGCTATGTTCGTGCGCGACCAGGCGGCAGGTGCCGGAGGCCTGGCGCGCGCTGAACCACTTGCCGGGGTCAGCATGGCCGGACGGGTAGGCCTGGCCGCCGTGTTCGAGCTGCCAGCCGCCGTCCAGCAGCACCCAGACGTCGGCGGCGCTGTCGCCTGCGTCCGCGCACTGCGTGATCACGGTGCCGGGTTCCGCCTCCCACTCGCGTGAATGGTCGATGGTCCAGCGCAGTTGCGCGGTTGTCAGGCTGGTGAAGAACGGCGTCTTCCGCAGCAGGTAGAGATAGGTCTTCGACGCTTTCATGGGTTTGCCCCGGGTGATAGCGGCATCGCCTTGCCTGGCCGGGTGGGCTTCGCAGGATGCGAGCAGAGCCGGCAGCAGCGCGGCGAATGCGAGTGGGATCCATCGTTTCATCGCCGTTCCTGACGGTGAGCCCGGGCCGGGGTACGGCCCGGGCCGGCTTTTCGGTTGGCAGGGAATGGTTCAGCGGCAGACCGTGGCTTGCAGCAAGTCCTGCATGCCGATCCGCTTCGCAAACTCGGTCCGCACGCGCTCGGAGACTTCCAGCACTTCCCGCGCGCCATCACCGACAAAATCGATCACCGAACGCATCGGGCGCGTGCCGGCAGCCAGGCCCACGATCCGCACGATGTCATCGGCCACGGCCTTCGGGTCGGCGTCGTCGGGAGTGAGTGCGCTCAGGCGTTCGCCAATCTGGTCCATCACGCCGTCATAGCGGCTATAGGCGGCGGCCGTGGCCAAATCGGCGGGCTTGCCCGCGCTGGGGAGGTGCGCGGTGCCGCGGGTGAACGCGCCCGGCACCACGATCGAGGTCTCGATGCCAAAGCGCGCGATCTCATAGGCCAGCGTGACGGCCAGCGAATCCATGGCTGCCTTGGCCGCGCCGTAAGGCCCCATGAACGGGGGGAAGCCGCCCTTGGTCGTGGTGCTGCTGATCCACAGCATCAGCCCGGCTTCCTGCTTGCGCATATAGGGCAGGGCGGCGCGATTCACGCGCTGCGCGCCGAACAGGTTGGTGTCGAACACGCGCATCATTTCCTCGGGCGTGAAGGCCTCGGCGGGCCCGACCACCAGGTGCCCCGCATTCTGCATCACGACATCGATGCGCCCTTGTTCCCGGACGATCGCCGCGGCTGCGGCGTCGGCGGATTCCTGTGACAACACGTCGAGTTCGAGCGGATGCAACTGGATGTTCCCGGACTTGGCGAGCGCGCGCAGTTCGTCCGCACGGCCGCGGTTGCGGCCCTTCACATCGCGCATGGTCGCGTAGACGATATGGCCCGCTTCAGCCAGTGCCTGCGCGCTCAGCTTGCCGATGCCTGTGCCGGTGCCGGTGACGAGGATGACTTGTTGATTGGCGTTTTGCATGATGTTCCCCTTGCGTTGTGTCTGCTTGTGTCTGATGGCTCAGCGCGACGGATCGGATTCAGGCGACGCCGCCGTTGGCGCGCAGGATCTGGCCGTTGACCCAGCCGGCGTCGGGGCCGGCGAGGAAGGCCACCACGGAAGCGATGTCCTCCGGCTGGCCCAGGCGCTGCAGCGGGGGCATCCTGGCGAACGCCTGGATCTGCTCGTCGGTCTTGCCGTCGAGGAACAGCGAGGTGGCGATCGGGCCGGGAGCCACCGCGTTCACCGTGATGCCGCGGCCGCGCAATTCCTTGGCGAACACATGCGTGAACGATTCGACGGCGGCCTTGGTGGCGTTGTAGACGGCGTAGCCAGGCATGTTCAGCGCCAGCGTGGTGCTGGAGAAGTTGACGATGCGCCCGCCGTCGTTGAGCCGCGCGGCGGCTTCGCGCAAGGTGTTGAAGGTGCCGCGCACATTGATGTCGAAGGTCAGGTCGTAGAGCGCGTCGCTGGTGTCGGCCAGCGGCACGGTCTTGAGCACGCCGGCGTTGTTCACCAGCACGTCGACCTTGCCCAGTTGCTGCTCGGTGATCTCGAACATGCGGCGCACATCGTCGGCCCTGGACACATCGGCCTGTACCGCGATGGCGGTTGCGCCTGCCGCCTTCAACTCGGCCACGAGGGCCTCGGCCTGCGCCGCGCCGGCCGCATAGTTGACCGCGACCGCGAAGCCGTCCCGGGCGAGACGCTGGGTAATGGCTGCGCCAATGCCGCGGGAAGCGCCGGTCACGATGGCGACTTTGGTAATGCTGTCGGTGCTGTTGGTGTTGCTCATGATCGTTTCCTTTCGGGGGGGTGGGTGAAACGAATCATGGATCATTCGGCTGGATAGATAATTAGCCGTAACTTGATATCATTGCTCCATTTGGTTTAACAATGGGGCGAGCCGGGTTGCCTGTCGGCCACGTGATCACCCGGAGAAGTGCAATGGACCGATTCCAGGAAATGCAGGCCTTCGTGCGCATCGCCGAGCGCCAGAGCTTTACCCAGGCCTCCGAGGACCTGCGGATCCCGCGCGCCACCATCACCAACCTGATCAAGCGCATGGAGCAGCGGCTCGGTGCGCGGCTGCTGGAGCGCACCACGCGCACGGTACGGCTGACCCACGATGGCGAGGCGCATTACCGCCGCTGCGTGCGCCTGATAGCCGACCTGGAAGAAGCGGAAGGCTCGTTCAGGAATGCCGCGCCCAAAGGCCTCCTGCGCGTGAACCTGCAAGGAACGCTCGCGCGCCATTTCGTCGTGCCTGCGCTGCCGGATTTCCTGGCGCAATATCCCGACCTGGAAGTCCACATCGGCGAGGACGACCGCCTGGTCGATTTGGTGCGCGAAGGGGTCGATTGCGTGCTGCGTGCAGGGAACCTGCAGGATTCGTCGATGGTCGGCCGGCGTGTCGCCCTATTGGAGCAGGTCACCGTGGCCAGCCCGGCCTACCTGGCGAAGCATGGCGAGCCGAAGGGCCTGGACGCGTTGTCGGCGCATCGCGCGGTCAACTACGTCTCCAGCGGGACAGGCAAGGCAGTGCCGATGGAGTTCACCGTGGACGGCCGCGTGACGGCGATCCAGCTGGCGGCCACCGTCTCGGTCACCGGTGCCGACCTCTACACCGGCGCCTCGGTGGCCGGGCTCGGGCTGGTCCAGGTGCCGCGCTATCGCGTGGCAGCCGAACTGAAGGACGGCCGCCTGCAGGTCGTGCTGGCGGACCTGCCGCCGCCACCGATGCCAGTCTCGGTGCTGTATTCGCAAAACCGCCAGCTCTCGTCGCGCGTGCGGGTTTTTGCGCAATGGTTGCGCGAAGTGTTCGAGGTGGCGGGGACTGGGGGAAGGTAACCCGGGCCTGATTCCCGTCGGAGTGCCGGTCGGCGCCTAAAGCGCGGAAGCCGGCTATTTCCGCACGTTGGATGGCAGCACCGAGTTCCGGTTAGCCTGCTTGGCGGACTGCGCCGACGATGGCTTGCTACCTGCCGACGCCTTTTGCGGCGCGGCGCCGGCTACCCCGACACCGGTGCAAAGCAGGACGGCCAGCAGCGTCGCCGGTGCCTTCTTTCGCATGCTCATGATCGACTCCCGTTGCGTGGCCGGCCCGCCCGTGCGTACCAGCCACTGGTTGGTTCAGGTTCAAACGCCTTCAGCCGGCGTCAGCGAGGCCGAATCGGGGCCACCCTTGTGCGCGCGATGGCGGTTCACCCACGAGAACACCACCGGCAATACCAGCAGCGTGAGCAGGGTGGTGGTCACCATGCCGCCGACGATCACCAGGGCCAGCGGACGTTGCGCTTCCGAGCCGATGCCGTGCGACAGCGCCGCTGGCAGCAGGCCCAGACCCGCCAGCATGGCCGTCATCACCACCGGCCGCAGGCGCAGCGCGGCGCCCTCGACCACGGCTTCATGCAAATCCTCGGACTGCGCCAGCCGGTTGACGTAGGAGATCAGGATCACCCCGTCCTGGATCGCGATGCCGAACAGCGACAGGAAGCCGATACCCGCCGAGATTGATAGCGTCTCTCCGGCGATATGCAGCGACAGCAGGCCGCCGATGGCCGCGAACGGCACGTTCAGCACCACCATCAGCGCATCCTTGAAGTTGCCGAAGGTGCTGTACAGCAGGAGGAAGATCACCAGGATGGTCAGCGGCACGATCACCGCCAGCTTCTTCTGCGCGATCTTCATCTGGTTGAACTGGCCGTCCCAGAAGATGCTGTAGCCCGCCGGCAGCGTCACCGCCTTGCCGACCTTGTCCTGTGCCTCGGCCACCGCGCTGCCCAGGTCGCGCCCGCGCACGCCGAACTTGATGGCGATATAGCGCTTGCCGGTTTCACGGTAGACGAAGAACGGACCATCCGTGGCTTCCACCTTGGCCACCATCGACAGCGGAATGCGCTGCCCGTCAGGCGTATCCACCAGCAGGCGCCCGATCACGTCCGGATTGTTGCGCGCCTGGTCGTTGAGCCGCACCGACAGCCCGAAGGTCTTCTCGCCTTCCAGGATGTTGGTTGCCGCATCGCCGCCGATCGCGAACTGCACGGCGGACTGGATGTCGCTGACGTTCATGCCGAAGCGCGCACTCTTCTCGCGGTCGACCGTGATGTTCAGCGTGGGCTGGCCCAGTTCCTTGAAGATGCCGACGTCGGCCAGCCCCGGCACTTTCCTGAGGATCGATTCGACTTCCTTGGCCTTGTTCTGCAGCATCACCAGGTCGGAACCGTAGATCTTCACCGAGTTCTCGCCCTTGACCCCGGACAGCGCCTCGTTCACGTTGTCCTGGATGTACTGCGAGAAGTTGTACTCGATGCCCGGGATGCGATCCAGGTGCTTGGACAGCCTTTCCACCACCTGTTGCTTGGTGGCGCCCTTGGGCCAGTCGGCCGGGGGCTTGAAGTAGAGCGCGTATTCCTGGTTGAACACGCCAGTGGAATCGGTGCCATCGTCGGGGCGCCCGATCTGTACCGACACGGTTTTCACCTCGGGCTGCTCGCGGAAGAAGCCGCGCAGGTCGCGCGCGATGGATGCCGAGTAGTCGAGATCAACGGTGTTGGGCAGCGTGATGCGCAGCCACAGGTTGTTTTCCTCCAGCGTGGGCAGGAACTCGGTGCCGAGATAGCGCGAACTGTACAGCGTGCCGGCCAGGCCGATAAAGGCGGCCAGGAACACCAGGCCGGGCTTTTTCAGCAGCTTGCGCAGCAGGGGTTTGTAGCCGCGCAGGATCACCGCGATAAATTTCGGCGAGTGCGGCCGCAGCGAACCGCGGAACACGAAGGATGTCACCGCCGGCACGAAGGTCAACGCGAGCACGATCGACGCCAGCAGCGCGAAGCCCATGGTGAAGGCCATCGGCTTGAAGATGATGCCCTCCACCCCGCCCATGAAGAACAAGGGCGAGTAGGCCACGATAATGATGCCGGTGGAGAAGATCATGGCGCGCTGGACTTCGCTGGTGGCCCTGATGATGCCGTCCTCGACATTGGTCTCGCCTTCCTCCAGGTGGCGCATGATGTTCTCCATCACGATCACCGCGGCATCCACGATCAGCCCGAAGTCGATTGCCCCTAGGGAGATCAGGTTGGCCGGTACCTTGAAGTGGTCCATATTGATGAAGGACACGCACAAGGCCAGCGGGATCACCGCCGCCACCACCGCCGCTGCGCGGAAGCTGCCGAGGAAGATGAACAGCACGATCAGCACCAGCGAGATGCCGACGAACAGCGCGTGCTCGACGGTCCCCATGGTGATGTCGAGCAGGTTCTGCCGGTCGTAGAAGGTCTTGACCTGGACGTTCTTCGGCAGCACGTTCTGGTTGATCTCGGCGATCTTGTCGCGCACCCGCGCCAGCACCTCGGTGGCGTTCTCGTCGCGCTTCATCAGCACGATGCCTTCGACGATATCGTCATGGTGGTCGAACTGCACCATGCCCAGGCGCGGCGTGTTGCCCACCCGGACCTGGGCGATATCGCGCACGCGCACCGGCACGCCATTGGACACAGAGACGGTGACGTTGCGGATATCGTCGAGCGTTTGCAGCAGGCCCACGCCACGCACCACGAACTGCTGCTCGCCGGACTTCATCAGGCCGCCGCCGGTGTTGGCGTTGGCGCTGGACACCGCATCCACCACCTGCTTGAGCGAGAGCCCGTAGGCCTGCAGCTTCTCGGGCGTCGGCACGATCTGGTACTGCTTGACCATGCCGCCGAAGGCGGTGATGTCGGCCACACCGGAAACGTGCTTGATCTCCTTGTAGACGCTGTAGTCCTGGTAGGTCTTCAGCGTGGTCACGTCAACGCCATTGGCCTCGATCCGGTAGCGCAGGATTTCTCCGGTGGCGTCGCCGTCCGGCGACAGGTTGGGTTGCACGCCGGGCGGCAGACTGGCCTGCGACAGGTAGGTGACGAAGTTCTGGCGCGCCTTGAAGTTGTCCACGCCCTCCTTGAACTTGACGGTCACCACCGACAGCCCGAACAGCGAGACCGAGCGGAAGGACTGCACGTCGGGCACGCTGGCCAGCGCGTTCTCCACGGGGATCGTGATTTGCTGCTCGACCTCGACCGTGCTGCGGCCGGGCCACTGCGTAATGGCCTGCACCGTGACCGGCGCCACGCCGGGATACGCCTGCAGCGGCAGCCGCAGGAAGCTCAGCACGCCGGCTGCCAGCAGGCCAAGGGCCAGGAAGACGATAACCAGGCGCCGCTTGAGGATGCTTTTGATGGGCGAGAAGACCATCTCAGGCCTCCTGCTTGAGCAGCAGTTCGTTGAGCAGCATGCCGCCCTGCGTCACCACGCGCACGGTCGCGCCCGCCGGCACGCCGTCGGTGACCAGGAAGGTGCCGTCGCTGCGCGGTGTGCCCTGCACGGCCACGCGCTCGATATGCCTGTCGTCAGGCTGGAGCATCAGGTAGAGCTTGCCCTGGTCCTTGACGATGGCCGATTGCGGCACCACCAGCGCTTGCGCACTGCCGGTGACGATGCGCGCAGTGGCATACATCTCGGGTTTGAGCGTGCCGTCCGGGTTGGGCACATCGCAGCGCACCTGCAGCGTATGGGTGTCGGCGTCGACATTGGGCGCGATAAAGCTGACGCGCCCGCGGTAGTGCCGTCCGGGATAGGCCGGGGTTTCAATCTCGATGGCCTGGCCCAGGCGTACGTTCTTGATATCGTTCTCGTAGAGATTGCCGGTGAACCAGATCGAGCGCGTGTCGATGATGCTCATCAGCGAATCACCGACATTGAGATAGGAGCCCGGGTCCATGTCGCGCTTGACGATGGTGCCGCCGATCGGCGCGCGCACGGTCAAGGTGTCGGAAGCCGTGCCGCGCTCGCGGATGCGGGCGATGTCCTCGGTGGTCGCGCCCAGTACGCGCAGCTTGTTCTCGGACGACTGCATGGTTAGCTTGGCGTCATCCACCAGTTCCTTCAGGTCGCTGTTGCTCAGGGTGTGATAGGCGTTGTGCGAAAGCAGGAATTCATTCTGCGCGGCGATGTACTCGGGCGAGTACAGCTCGGCGAGCGGTTGGCCGGCATGGACCACGGCACCCTCGAAGACCAGGATGCGTTCCACGCGGCCGGCCACGCGCGCGGACGCCAGCTTGGCCTGCTGCACGTTGTACGCGAGCTTGCCGGGCGTGGGTGTGTCGACCGGGACAGTTTGCATGCTGAACACCGCGGATTTGACCGTTTTCGGATCGAAGCCGCCTTCGGGCAGGGCCAGCGAGGAGGGGACGCGGCGTGGCGTGGCGGTCTCAGCGTTGGTATAGGGCACAGCGGCCAGGGCTGGCACGGTGGCTGGTACCGCCTGCAGTGACTGGGCCCAGTACTTGCCACCCCAGATGCCGCCGGCGAGGACCACAATGAAGCCGGCGCCAATTATCAGATTCTTGTTCATAGGTTCAAGGCCTTCGCGGCCATCAGAATTTGTCCCGGCCCACCGCGGCGGCGAGCGTGTAGTAAGCCTGGCGCGCCTCGGACTCGGCCTGCGTCACCGCGAGTTCCGCATTCTTGAGCGCGGAGCTGGCAGTGAGCAGGTCGGTGAAGTTGGCATTGTTGTTGGCGTAGTTGGTGAAGGCCATCTTGTAGGCTGTCAGGGCCTCAGGCAGTTGCCGCTGGCGCAGGAACTCGGCCTGGTTCACCGACTGGCGCAGGTTGTTGTGCGCGGTATCCACGGCCAGCAGCGTCTGCTGGCGTACCGACTGTTCGTTGGCGTCGGACGCCACCTTGTTGGCTACGGCTTCATCCACGCCGTATTTTTCCTTGGTAAAGAAGAACAGCGGGATGATGACGTCGAACTCGATGCCGTAGCTGGCCGGCTGGAAGCCCAGTGGCGGGTTGTTGCCGTTGAAGGTGGCGATGATCTGGAAATCCGGCAGGTAGGCTTTGCGGGCCAGGCGCACGCCTTTTTCGGCGGCTTCCACCTGGAAGCGCGATGCGCGGATATTGGGATGCTCGCGCAGCGCCATGTCCTCCAGTTCGGGCAAGGGCGTGGGCGGCAGGCGCGCCGCGCTGGCATCCGTGCGCAATTCGAGCGGGAACTCGGGACTCTTGCCGATCAGTGTGTTGATGGTCTTGAGCGCGTTGTCATACTGGCGCTCCAGGCCAAAGGTATCGTTCTGCGCGCTGCTTTGTGCTACCTGGGCGTTCAGGTAGTCGACATAGCCCGCCGCATTGTTGGCGTAGCGGATGCGCGCCACCTGCTTGACCTGCTCCAGCCGCTTGAGGTTGAGGCGCAGCACATCGAGCTGCGCTTTCTGCGCCAGCGCCTGGAAGTAAGTCGTGCTCAGCTGTGCGTAGAGCTGCAGGTACAGCGCGTCGCGCTGCGCGTCGATGGACTCCGCCTGCGTGTTGGCGATATCGGCCGCCAGCGCCTTCTTGCCCGGAAACGGGAAGGACTGCGTGAGCGTATAGCTGAAGTTCTGGGCTTGCGCCAGCGCCAGCGGGCTGTTCTTGGGCAGGGCGCCCCAGATGAAGCCCACCTGCGGATTGTTGGGCGCGGCGATCTGCGGCACCGTGGCCTTGGCCGCCATATAGAGCGAGCGCGCCTGGATCAGTTGCGGGTTGCTCGCGCGCAGCTCTTCCGAGAGCTCCCACAGGGAGAAGCCCGGCCCGACCAGGCCCTTGTTTTTTTCTTCGGCACTGAGCGGTGCCGGCGGCGTCGTGGCCGCACCGGTCCCGCGCGGCGTTGAAGCTGGTTGGTCCCACCCGCTGGCTGGCGCGTTGCCGGCACCAGGCGCCTTCTTTGCCGGCGGTACCAGCGGTACCGGGTCGGTATCTCCGCTCAGTTCGACACCGCAGGCGACCCGAGCCGCCAAGACCAGAATGACGGCTGCTCCAACTTTTCTGTTAGTTGGTTTTTTAATCATGAATACTCCCATCGCTACTTGCCACTGTTATGACAGCGAAATCTTTCAATCGCCCTTCCGCAACATTGCAAATAGCTTTCGGAAATTTAGGTAATTACCCGTATCCTTTTCTTGAAATTTGCAAAGCCAATTCAAACTTGGTTTGAGGAATGGCTATTGAGATTTCCTGGAGCGATGTCCCATGCAAAGGCCGTGTAGCGCGCAAGGGCGCGCGACACCATGCCGGAAACGGCAAGATATAGGAGGATTGCGTGACGGAACCTTACGCGAAACGCTACCTGTTCAGCGTGCGATGGAAATGGTTGTCCGTGTTTTTATGTGATGAAAATTAAATATAAATAGATCTTATATTTCACATCACCAGGTAGACTGGGTTGATATCCGCGCGAGTAAATATACGGGCTTTCCTTGGGGCGGATTGCTCCATGCTAGTGCGCGGTCTGCTCGCAGAGGGCGCATACCCGTATCAACAAAGGCGCGTTCTCCATTTCGGCGAGCGCCTCGCTATCGTCGGATGCGATGGAGCACCTGCATCCGCGCGTCGCGGGCGCGGTTTCGCCGCGGGCGATTGCCGGCATGACCGCGTAGCGCACGCCGAGCTGCACGCGACGCTCCCACTCGCCTTGCGGATCCAGTTCCAGCAGCCACAGGCGCGTCTGGACCGACCAATGCCTGACGGTCTCGCTTTTGATCGCCAGCCGGCGCGCCGCTTCGGCGACCGACACCTGTTGCGAGGCCAGCTGAAAGAACGCCTCCGCTTTGTCCTCCAGCCTGAGCCGCGCCATGGGCGTGCCTGTCAGCCGGGTGAAGCGCTGGCGGCAGCCTCCACAATGGAAGAAGGGCAGGCTGCCATCATCGGTGCCGTCGTAGACCGTCTTGTGCCCGCCGCAACGCGGGCAATGCGGCGGCACGTGGCTCGCGCTATGCAACGTGCGCCATGCGGACAGCAGGTATGCGGCCAGCCCGGCATCACCGGTGTCTGCAGCTCCGCTCGCGCGGACATGGATCAACGTGGTGGCCCGCCGCAACTCATCCGCAAAGGGGCGCAGGGGCCGCTGGGGTGGCACGCGGCCGGCCCGGCCCGCTGCCGGGATATCCCGCTCGGGCGGCGTTGGCTGTTGCTGTTGCGATCTGCTCATAGCGTAGACGCGAACCGCACCGGTCCCGGAAGGGGGCCGGGACTGGTGCGCCGCCTGCTCCGATGCGCGGCAGCGCAGTGGGCGCTACCAGCTGATTCAAGGATGCCCGCACCCCGCGGCATCGGGTCGTGCAGCGGTGGTGCATTGTTGGGGGCGTCGTGGCTTCCCAGGGCTCTTAATCCCGTGGCCCCCGGTCGGGGAGCGATGGAATAGCGCAGATTCTAGGTGGAATGCCTGCCGCCCCTCTACTGTGATTGATCACAGTAGAGGGGCGGCAGGGCCTCGTGAAGGTTTCGAAAAAATGAACCTAACCTATTGATTTGTAAAAATAATGTGGTTCTTTGGTGAGATGGGCCGTGCAAGTCCGGCTTATGGTCCCCAAAGCGGGTGACATGGCTAGTCCGGTATGGCGAAAGCGCTCTCAGGACCGAATCATCGATCGATATCCGCAACTCTCCAGCTTTGAGCTTGCGCGACGCCGTCTGCACGTTGCGGCGTTTCCACGTGTGTCCGGGAGCGCGCTTTTAGTTTGATGCGTGTTGCAGGCGCACGACTTCTGGTTCTGCAGGGGTGTCAAAGCCCTGATTCAGCGCGGGCTTGATCGTGCGTGGCTCCAGCGTGATCTGCTGCAGGGGTGCGATTTGGATGGCTTGCATAGCCAGTGTGGCGAACGCGCGCCTGAATTGCCCGATATCCCGCTGCGACTCATCGGAAAGCCGGATGGCGAGCGTCCCCATTGCGAGTCCCGTTATGGCCTGATCAAGGATTGGTGCTCCTGGCCCGGATGGCTGCTGATCCTTGTTCTTCCTGTCCACATTCTCGATGTCCAGGAAGCCGAGGTATTGCACCTTGCCCGGCATCGCAGTAAAGGGAGCGGATACACCAAAGCGCATTGACCCAAAACCCGGCGCGGTGGTTCGTTCGGTAAGGCCAGACAACCACGTCATTTCGTTATCCCCGGCCTTCACTTTGGCCGCAATCAGGAACGTCTGATTCTCTGGTGGGCCGATGGCCGTTGTAGCGGTTTCGGTGGCCGTTCCCGATTTGGAAAACATCAGTGGGGATCGTTCAAATGTGATTCGGAAGAGCTTGATGGGGTACTTTGGTTCGCGTGTATTACTCACGCGCGCAGCGACTAACACCAGTGTTTCGTCAGAATTCAATTCCAGCGGGGCCTTCCGCGAGAGATCGAGCGGAGCGCAACCAACGAGCGCCCAGGCACTCAGGGTCACCAGCATTTTCTTTAGCATCTCAGTTCCTTGTTCTCATTCTTCTGGTACCAGTTCCGCATCAGCGCGGCCGTGTGTCACCGACCGTTTGAATAGGCGCTTTCGCTTTGACGATCAGTGTTTCCAGGACACGGGAGGCGTCAAACAGCGCGCGGTATTTGCCGCCCGGGTTGGTAATCAGTTCGGTGTGGTGCCCTTGCTCGACCAGTTGCCCGTTACCCAGCACCAGGATGCGATCCGCCAGCCGCAGCGTGGAGAGCCGGTGCGCAACGATGAACACGGTGCGACCGGCACAGATCTTCTCCAGGTTGTCGTGAATGACTCGCTCGGATTCGTAGCCGAGGCTGGCGGTCGCCTCATCGAGCAGGAGCAGGCGCGGATTGGTGGCCAGCGCCCTGGCAATGGCTGCGGGCGCGCTGGCCGCCCGAGAGCAGACTGCCGCGTACACCGACGACAGTGTTGTAGCCCTGCGGGTTGAAGAGTCCGCCAGGGAGCATCCAAAGAAATCAGCGATAACTTTGGATGGCGGCAGCGTATCAAGCCCGTACCCAGCTTCGTTTGGGAAATTTCGGAATCTGTTGCGGATTCATCCGGTATTGCTTCTGGTGTGCCCGTCTCGCGATCGGGTTCTTGCCAGTTCCGATTGCGCAAACGGTGGCACGATCCTCGTCGATGGTTCCGGATGCGGACTCCTGCGGCGCGCCGGCATTCAGCGTGGAACGATGGCGGAAGTGGCTCGGGCAGCGGCCGGGCCGGGGCTGCCCGGCTGGCCGGAGTGCAGCCGGCGCGGGCGCGCTATGGCTTGATGATGCCGGCGGACGCGGCTTTGACGACAGCTTCGATGCGGGTGGCGACGCCCAGTTTCTGGCGCGCATTGTCGATATGGAAGTCCACCGTGCGTTTGGACAGGCCCAGGATGGTGGCGATCTCTCCCGAGGTCTTGCCGCGTGCGGACCACACCAGTGCCTCCACTTCCCGCTCGCTGAGCTGCACGGCCGGCAAGCCCGGCCGCGTGCGCGCCACCCGGGCAAGGCGGGCTTCGACGATGCTCGTCAGGATGTCGAAATCGACCGGCTTGGTCACATAGTCGTCGGCCCCGAGCCTGCGGCCCTTGAGTTCGGCTTCGCGCTGGGCCAGCGCCGTGAGGAACACAAAGGGCATGTCGGCGAAGCGCGGCGCCAGCGAAGTGATCTTTTCGAGCAGTTCGAAGCCCGTCATCACTGGCATACTCACGTCGCAAAGGACGAGATCCGGCGTGTCCCGCAGGATGGCGGCAAGGCCTTGCTGGCCGTCGTGCGCGGTGCTGACGGCAAAGCCCCGTTCGATCAGTTCTTCGGCAATCAGGGCGGCCGTTTCGGCATCGTCCTCGATGCAGAGGATCTTCCGGCGGGCATCGTTCATGGTGGTCCTTGGTAGCGCCGGCGGGGAGGGACTTCCGGCAGGCCGTCGGGACGCACGGCACGCCCCGCGCACAGCGTAGCGAAATTCAGGATAAAAGTCTTATGAATCACTCAATTCGCCCGGCGCCCGCCAGCCGGCGGGTGCGCCGCGGTTTGGGGCGGCGCCTGGTCGGGCTGCCTGATTCGGTGCCGATGCTCAGGCCGATCCGCGTGCGGCTGTCGCTCGTCTTCGTGTTGTTCCTGCTCCTGGTGGTGGGCGTGGGGCTGTTCGGCATCAACCGGCTGAGCAACTTTCATAGCGTGTCCGCGCAGATCAGCGGCCGCTGGCTGCAGAGCAACCGCATCCTGGGCGACCTCAATAATTATATTTCCGACTACCGCGCCTTCGAAGGCGATGCGCTGATCGCGACTTCGCGCGCTGACCTGCGCGCGGCCGAAGGGCAGATCGGCAAGCTGGACGATGTGATCAAGGAGGTCGAGGCCCGCTACGGCAAGATCGAGCATGAGCCGGCGGAGCTGGCGCTCTACCAGCAGTTCATGGCGCAGTGGTCCGCTTACCGTCAACTGGTCGACCGCGTGGTGTCGCTGGCCCACCAGAAGGACACGACGCAAGCCGTGGCGCTCTACCGCGGCGAGTCGCGCCACGCTTTCGAGCAGGCCAACGGCACGCTGGGCGTGCTGACGGAGCGCAATGTCGTCGGCGCCGCGCAGGCCACCGCGCGTGAAGCCGATGCCTACCACGAGGCCCGCCGGCTGATCGCCGGCGCCATCCTGGTGTCGGGCTTCCTGGTGATCGCGGCCGTGGCCTATCTGGTGCGGGCGGTATCCAATCCCATCGCGGCGCTTGTCGAGCGCATGCACCGCATCACCGACAACGATCCGCACGTCGATATCCCGGGTGCCGGGCGCAAGGACGAGATTGGCGAGATTGCCCGCGCGGTGGTGCGCTTCCGGGACAATACGATCGAGCTGGAGCGCAGCAAGGCGGCGCTGGCCGCTCAGACCACGATGCTGCGGGACACGCTGGAGAACGAGCGGCGCCTGGCGGTGCTGCAGCGCAATTTCGTCTCCATGGCCTCGCATGAGTTCCGCACGCCGCTAAACGTGATCGATGGCCACGCGCAGCGGCTCATGCGCATGAAGGATGCGCCCTCCGCCGACGTTCTCGCCGAGCGCTGCGGGCGCATCCGCGTGGCCGTGCGACGCATGACCAATCTCATCGACCACTTGCTCGACTCCTCGCAGTTGCTCGATGGCGGGCGCCTTGCCACGCTGCAGGGCGTTGATTTTTCGTTGGCGCTGCTGGTGCATGAGGTGTGCGAGATGCACCGGGAGAGCTCTCCCGCGGCCGTGATCGAGGAAACCATCGAACCCGGCGTTGGCGAGATTTTCCACGGCGACGCCAAGCTGCTGTTCCAGGCAATCAGCAACCTGGTCGGCAACGCGATCAAGTACTCGCCGGCGGGCGTCCCGGTTGCCGTGCGGCTATCCGCGGACACGGAGGCGATCAGCGTCTCCGTGTCCGATCGCGGCATGGGCATTCCCGACAAGGACCGCGCCCAGATCTTCGAGCGCTTTGTGCGCGGCGGCAACGTCGCCGGCACGGCAGGCGCGGGCGTTGGCCTGTACCTGGTCAAGCTGGCGGTCGACCTGCACGGTGGCGAGGTGGTGGTTACCAGCAAGGAGGGGCAGGGCTCGTGCTTCGCGGTCCGCCTGCCGCGCGCCGCCGCGGGCTGAAGGCAGCGCTTATTCCGCCGCCGCCATGGCACCCGCATCGCTTTCGACGCGGGGACCGACCCCTGGGCGGACCTGGAGCATGGCGAACACGCCCAGCGCGGTCGCGACCGAAGTGGCGATGAACATCGACGAGTAGCCGTAGCGTGCCGACAGGATGCCGGCCAGCGTGGGCGCCAGCACCGCCGCGATGTTGGCGATGAAATGCATGATGCCGCTGAAGGTGCCGACGCGCGACGGCGCGGTATCGATCACCACGGCCCAGTAGACAGAGTTCGGCAGCGCGTTCAGTGCATTGCCCAGCGTCATCAGCGCAATGACGGTCCACACGCTATGCGCCTGCGACACCATCAGGAAGCACAGCGTCGTCAGCAACAGCGAGCCGGCGGCAAACCAGCTCCTGGCAATCACCAGTTTGCCCGTGCGCTTGAGCAGCCAGTCCGAGATGCGGCCGCCAAGCAGTACCGTAAAGCACGCGCCAACCCAGGGAATCATCCCGATGTACCAGAGCGAGGAGAGCGTGAAGTTGAACTCGTCGTGAAGGTATTTCGGTGTCCACGTCAGCAGCATGAAGTTGACGTAAATAAAGGAGAAGTAGCCGATGGCGTTGAATACCAGCGTCCGGCTTTTGAAGAACGCCCACCACGGCAATGCGGCACTGGCGTTCGCGGTCTCCTTGGGGGCGGCTCCGCGGCCCGCCTGGATCAGGGCGAGTTCCGCCGCATTCACCTTCGGATGATCCTCGGGCCGGTTGGTGTACACGCGCGAGAACAGGGCAATCAGGACCAGGCCCAGGACGCCAAGCACCACATACATGGCGCGCCAGCTATCGGTGAGCAGCAGCAGGCCGACCGCTACCGGGGCGGTGAGCAGCGCGCCCAGCGGCGTGCTCAACAGGCCGATGGACACCGCGAAGCCGCGCTCCGCCGGCGATGCCCATGCCGACATGGTCTTGTTGATGATGGAGTACGCGGGTCCCTCGGAGAAGCCAAAGAGGATGCGCACCATGGCGAACCCGCTCAGCGCCGAGCCGCCGAAAACCGCAAGGCCGATGTCGCCGGCCCAGACCATGCAGATGGCAAACAGCGACCACGCCACGCCCGCGATCACCCACACCCGCTTCGCGCCGAGACGGTCCGCCAGCGCGCCGCCGATCAGCGCGCCAAACATATAGCCATAGCCGAAGTAGCCCAGCACGGCGCCCCAGCCGGCGCGGTCGAAGCCGTACTCGCCGATGATCTGCCCGGCGGAATACGCAATGGCGCCGCGGTCGATGTAGTTGACCAGGGCAATCACGACGATCAGGAAGAAGATGGTGAAGCGGTACCTGCTTGGCGGCGGGTGTTGGTGCATCGGGCGTCTCCGTAACGGTTGAGCGGGGTGAGGGGATCTGCAATTGTTTTGCAAATTGTATAGTATATATAATGCATAATGCATACTTCAACGCTACGGGAAAACCATATGTCGCGCCCATCAGTTGCCATCGCCTCCCTTGGGGGCACCATCAGCATGACGCCGTCGGATGCCGCCGGCGGTGTGGTCCCCAGGCTGGATGCCGCCCAACTGGTTGCGGCCGTGCCGGGGCTGGGGGAACTGGCCGATCTCTCCGCCGAGCCGCTGTTCCAGTTGCCAAGCGCTTCGCTGGGCACCGAGCAGTTGCTGGCCTGCCTGGCGTGGGCCGAGGGCAAGATCGCCGGAGGGGCGCGAGGCGTGGTCCTGACCCAGGGCACGGACACGATCGAGGAGACCGCGTTTTTCCTGGATCTGTATTGGCGCCACCCCGAGCCCCTGGTCATAACCGGAGCGATGCGCACGCCGCTGTCCGCGGGGGCGGATGGCCCCGCCAACCTGCTGGCCGCCGTGCAGGTGGCCATGGACGACCAGAGCCGCGGGCGCGGCGTGCTGGTGGTCATGAACGACACCGTGCACAGGGCGCGGTGGGTCTGCAAGTCGGATTCCCTGTCGGTCCAGACCTTCGCGTCGCCCGATGGCGGGCCCGCGGGACGGGTGGTGGAGGGTCAGCCCGAGTATTTCCATCCGCCGGTTGGCAGGCCGCTGGTGAGTCCGGCTGTGCGGGCCTTTCCAAAGGTGGCGGTGGTGCCGGCGCTCCTGGGTGACGATGGCGACCTGGCCGCCGCCGCGCTCGATCTCGGCTACGAAGCGATCGTGGTCGCGGGGTTCGGGGCGGGGCACGTCTCGTCTGGCTTCGCCGGGCACATCGAGCGCCTGGCCAAAGTGGTGCCCGTGGTGATCGCCAGCCGCACGGGGGCCGGGGCCACGGCCTCCCGAACCTATGGCTTCGCCGGTTCCGAAGTCGACCTGGCACGGCGCGGCGCCATGCTTGCGAAGTGGCTCCATCCCTTGAAGGCGCGGCTGCTGCTGGGCGCGCTGCTGGCCGCCGGGACACCGCGCGGGCAGATCCCGGAGGCGCTCGCGAAGTGGGGTACACTGCCACGCCATTCGCTCACCAACCAGCAGCCAGCGCCTTGAAGACTTCGCCGATTCCCGCCTCCAAAGTGCAAGCCTCGCCTTCGCGCCGGCTTACCGCCTATCAGTATGCGGTGCAGACCTTGCGCGCCGACATCCTGCAAGGCCGCATGACGGCGGGCGAGCGCTTGCGCCAGGATGACCTGGCCAAGCGGCTGGAGATGAGCACGACGCCCGTGCGCGAAGCCTTGCGCACGCTGATCTCCGAGGGGCTGGTGTTCTTCGACGCGCATCGCGGCGCGGTGGTGCGCGGCCTGACGCTCGACGATGTGCGGGAAATCTACCGGCTCAGGAAGGTGCTCGAGCCCATGATGGTCGAAGAGGCAATGCGCGGCATCACCGCCGGGGATATTGCCCGGGCCGAGGGCTTGCATGAAGAGATGCTGCAGACACAAGACGTCACGCGGTGGACCGAGCTGAACCTGGAGTTTCACGCGGCGCTGTGGGCCTCCCAGGGACAAAGCAGGCTGGCCCACCTGGTCAAGACGCTGCGCGATTCGGCGGCGCCGTACATCTCGCTGTCGCTCTACATGAGCCCGGAGCACATCGCGCAGAGTAATGCCGAGCATGCGGAAATCCTGTCCCAGTACAGGCAACGCGATGCCGAAACCGCCAAGCGGCAGACCATCCATCACCTGGATGACACCCTGGAGATCATCGTGCGCGCGATCGATAGCTCAGGGGCCGCGGACGGCGGTGGCGCATAGCTGGCGCACGTTTGCCAGCAAGTTGGCAGGAGGCTGCCGGGATGACGGTGGGGATGATTGAAGGCAAAAAAATAGCCCACCTTGATGGCGGGCTATATTTTTTCCTGGCAGCGCAAT
Organism: Cupriavidus sp. 05L310; assembly: GCF_056398185.1. Lineage (NCBI taxonomy): Bacteria > Pseudomonadati > Pseudomonadota > Betaproteobacteria > Burkholderiales > Burkholderiaceae > Cupriavidus > Cupriavidus sp. 05L310. The sequence goes on along the minus strand of NZ_JBFTOX010000039.1, from coordinate 24,025 downwards.
CTTCGCGCGGTATTCAGGCAATGCTGGCGGAGTGGACGGGACTCGAACCCGCGACCCCCGGCGTGACAGGCCGGTATTCTAACCAACTGAACTACCACTCCGCAGTGGCTGTGGAAACCGCTTAGAGCGATTTCCGACGCTCTTGTAAGAGACCGCCTATATGGCGTGCTCTCTGAACTGGCGTCCCCTAGGGGATTCGAACCCCTGTACTCACCGTGAAAGGGTGATGTCCTAGGCCTCTAGACGAAGGGGACTTAGACTTGCTCGCTACGTCATGTGAATTTCGTGTCGCGAGGGGCGCGATTGTAGCGCCCTTTGGCGAATATGGGAAGGGGGATAGGCCGCGCCGCGCCGGAACAGCCGTTTTTGCCAAGACTGGCGGCAAAGCCACTGCCAGGATGCAGGGCATGCGGGGCATGTCCCCGCGCCGAACCAGGATATGCCACTGCCATGCCGACCCGCTCCCAGCCTGCCAGCCCATCCCCGGGCAGGCGCATGATCAGCCCGACTGCGATTGGCGCCTTCGCCCTGTTGCTGTGGGCAACGCTGCCGCTGCTGACCGCCCAGGCCCGCCGCCTGCCGCCATTCGAGTTGCTGGCACGGAGCTTCGGCGTGGCGTTCCTGATGGGCCTGCCATGGCTGGTGCTGCCAACGCGTGCCGCGCCAGCCGGCCGGCAACCGGACAGCCGGGGGCGGGCATGGCTGCTCGCCTTCGGCGCCATCTTTCTCTATCACGCGCTGTACTTTTACGCCTTCGCGGTGATCCCGCCAGCCGAGGCTGGCCTGCTCGCCTATCTCTGGCCGCTGCTGATGGTGCTGTTCTCCGCGCTGGCCCCCGGCGGCAGCCTGGGCAGGCGGCAGATCGCCGCAGCGGTGCTGGGCTTCCTGGGCACCTTGCTGATCGTCGGCGGCGCGGCGCTCGCCATGATGGTCCCGCGTCCGCCGGCGTTGCCCCGCTCCGCCTGAGCCCTACTGCGTGCCTCAGCGGCCGCGCCGCCGCTCGCGCATGGGGCCATCTGCGTCGATGCTGCCGCCCGCGCTTAGCGGCCCGTCGATGTTCACGGGCCCGTTGACCTGTACGTTGCCTTGCACCACCAGCGGCCCGTGCACGGTGAGCGGGCCATGAAAGACCTTTTGCCGGCCAGCCCCCGGCGGCGGCGCATAGGTTGGCGGCAGGGTGGCAAACCACGCCGCGCTCAGCGGGCCGTGCGCAAGGATGCTGCCGTCCACGGTAAGCGAGCCATGCACGGTGAGCGGTCCTTCCACCACCAGCGAACCGCCAATGGTGAGGGGGCCGGTTTCCGCCGGCTGGCCGTGGACTGCCGGCGCCAGCCACAGGGCCGCCGCCAGCAGCGGGATCGCCGGCAGGATGACGCGGGCTTGCCGGGCAATGTACCGTCTCATGATCGTTCCCAGGGGGCAGCGGCAGGGTAGCCGCAGGCTGCTTCCAACTTAGTGTGCGTCGCGGTTGCACGCAAGGCTGGCCCACGTCCTTGACGATGCGGCCCGTCAACGCTGTCCTTTTGCAGCCCGATCTGCCACCATTGCGGCCCTCGATTTCACGACGGCCGCAGAGCGCACGACAATGGCTTCCAGCAAAGCACACCATGCCACCGGATGGGCGGCCGGCCTGATCGCCGCCGCGGTGGTGACCAGGGCAGGCGCCGGCGGCACCTTCCATTTCGCCGCCGGGCTTGCCTTCCTGGCGGGCGTGGCCGGCGGCGGTGCGCCCGACTGGCTGGAGGTGGCCTGGTGGTCAAAATCCCGCCGCTTGTGGATCACTCATCGCACCTGGACGCATTGGGGCATCGCCTGGCTGGCCCTGCTGGCGGTGGCGCATCGCTCGCTGGGCTTGCACTGGCTGGCTGCGCCGGCGTTTGGCTTTGCCTGCGGCGGCCTGATGCACTTGCTGGCCGACTGGCCGAATCCGCTTGGCGTGCCGTGGATTCTGGGACGGCACTCGCTGAACTGGTGGAAGAGTGGCCGCTGCGACCTGATGGTGGTGGCCGCCTCGTGGATCGGCGCGCTGGCGCTGTCGCGCCATGTGTGGTTCCACGGGACGCATGGCCTGGACCTGCTGCACTACCTGCGGGCCTGGCATCTGCGGGCTTGAGGGCGCGCGCAAAAAAAGAGGCGGCCACAAGGGGCCGCCGATCGGGAATGGTGAGGGAGGCAATTCCCTCACTGAAGGCTATCGGCGGCCAAAAGTGCCAGATGAACCCCACCGAGGTGGGGTGCTGTCTTCGGCATATCAATCCGCGGTGGGAGAGGAGTGGCGCCGCGGCGTCATGCCTCCAGGCAGGTATCCGCCATGCCCGGCAGGCCCGACTCCGAGTCTCGCCGGCCTTGCCTGCGCACTGCCGCCATCAGTTCGGCATGCGCGGCGTCGAGCCAGACGGTGCGGTGGCGCACGGGATCTCGCGGCGAAAGTTCGCCGGCGGCGACCTCCCGCAGAAAATACTTCACCATGCTGCCCGCGCGGGCGGGCACGGGCATCATGCCCAGCAACTGCCATCGCTGCAGCAGGCCGCGATCGGCCGCATGGCCCAGCGCGGCCCACGCCGTGCGCCCCAGCGCGACGAAGAGTGCCTCGTCATGGGTATGCGCAAGCGCGCCGAGGAAGATTGCCTCGAACACCGTGCGCAGCATCGGCACGGCCATCAGTTCCTCCAGGTCGCCATCGAAGGCGAGGCCGCGCCGGGTGGTGGCATACGGCAGCAATGCCAGCGGCTGCAGCTGCTCGAAGCCTTTGTCCCAGAGCGCCGCCGCGCCGGGCAGGCCGATCAGCTGCGCGATGCGGAAATGATCCAGCATGCGAATCAGGTTGGGCCGCACCAGCCGCCCCCCCAGCTCCACCTGGCGCTTGTTCTCGCGCTGGATGGTGCGTCCGGGCGCATGCCGTTGCATCAGGCTCTCGGTCAGTTCGGCCGCCAGCGTGACGTGCGTGTGTCCCGGTGTGGTGCTCACCAACACCAGCCGCGCGTTCGCATGACTGTGTTCGAATGGCACGTAGGACATCGTGTAGATGCCGTCGCGATCAACCAGCACCGGTTTGTCGATGACAGCCGTCGCCGACCCGCGCCTGATCCGTGCGCAGTACTCTTCCAGGTAATTCGCCAAGGTGTCCCCGCCTTACCACGATTTCTCTCTGGTACATCGGCCCTGTAACCGGGCTTAGCTTTCCTTGCATGTTAGGCCGCGGCAGTGCCGCAGGCAAAGCGGGCGGTGCTGTTTCCTGCCTGCGGCCACACATGCTGTGTGGGACAGCGAACCAATCGCGCCGCTGTGCTCATCCTGATGATGGATGGACGCGATGCGGTGATGTGGGGAATCGGTGGATTGCAGGCATGGACGACCGGGCGGTGCACCGGGCCATGCCGACTCGGCCTTCAGATATCCATCAGGTCGCGCCCGGCGAAAATGCGGCCCCGATCAGTGCTTGCGCACGCCGCGTGCCCGCATCTCGCCGGCGATGCGCGTGTCGTCAATGCGCGGCGTCGTGCTGGCCAACGGCCTGGCGCGCCGCTGTCCCCGGCCGCGCCGAGGCGATCAGCAACGCGGCGGTAGCAATGAAGGCCGGCAGCGAGAGCAGACCGAAGATCTTCCCAAAGCTCCATCCCAGGCCCAGGATCTGCGCGCCCAGCAGCGCGCCGACGATGCCGCCAAAGCGGCCGATGCCGAGCATCCAGGCCACGCCGGTGGCCCGGCATTGCGTGGGATAGAAGCCGGCGGCCAGCGTGGGCATGGAAGATTGCGCGCCGTTCATGCAGGTACCCGCGGCGAACACCAGCACGCCCAGCAGGAAGAGATCGCCGGCACCGTGGCCTACCGCATAGACCAGCGCGCCCGTCAGCGCATAGGTGCCGGCGACAATGCGCCAGGGATGGCCGCGGTCCATCAGCCAGCCTACCGTCAGGGTACCGATGCCACCGCCCAGCGGGAACAGCGCGGTGATGAGCGCGGCCTTCTCGATCGGGTAGCCGGCGTCGGCGAACAGCGTCGGCAGCCAGCTCGTCAACAGGTAGAAGATCAGCAAGCCCATGAAGTACGTGGTCCATAGCAGCACGGTGCCGGAGAGAAACCGTGGCATCAGGATGGCGCGCAGCGATGACGTTGCCGAGGGCGCGGCATCCGCGGGTGCGGCCTCCTGGACATGGAAGCGTTCGTCGCCGCGCAGCGCACCGGGGCGGATTCTCGACAGCGCGGCGGCGATGCGCGCGGCCGGCGCCTTGCGCGCCACCATGAACCGCACCGATTCCGGCAGGCAGAAGACCAGCAGCACGGCCAGCGCCAGCGGCGCGATACCGCCAACCAGCAGCACGGAATGCCAGCCGTAGTGGGGAATCAGCCAGGCCGCGGCAAAGCCCCCGGCCGATGAGCCCAGCGTGAAGCCGCAGAACATGGCGTTGACCGCCAGTGAGCGGCGTCGCGTGGGCGCGTACTCCGACATCAGCGTGACCGCGTTGGGCATGGCCGCGCCGAGGCCGAGGCCGGTCAGGAAGCGTAGCGCCGTGAGCGCTTCGAGCGAAGTCGAGAAGGCCGAGACCACGCTCCAGCCGCCGAAGCACAGCACCGAGCCCACCAGCACGCTCTTGCGGCCAAGGCGGTCGGCCAGCGGCCCGGCCACCAGGGCGCCCGCGGCCAGGCCGAAGAGGGCGGCGCTCATCACCGGCCCGAGATGGGCGCGGCTGACGCCCCATTCCTTGGCCAGCACCGGCGCGATGAAGCCGATCGCCGCGGTATCGAAGCCGTCGGCGGCGACAATCAGGAAGCACAGGATCAGGATGATCCACTGGAAGCGCGAGAACGGCTGGTTGTCGATGAACTGCTGGACGTCGATGCTGGCGCCCGGCAGGCGCGCAGGGTCGTGGGTGGCGGCCGGCTGGCCGCTGTTCGGGGGCGTCATGATGCGGGTCTCCTGCTAGGCCGCTCGTTGGCGGCGGATTCTCGGTATTGCTGAAGGCCTGGCGCGAGGCTTCAGTAAGGCAGGCCGACGTAGTTCTCGGCCAGTGACATCTGCGCGGCGTGCGAGCCGGTCAGGTAGTCCAGTTCGGCTTGCTGGATGCGCAGCGCGAAGTCGTCGGCATCGGGGAAGCGGTGCAGCAGCGATGTCATCCACCATGAGAAGCGCTCCGCCTTCCATACCCGGCGCAGGCATTTCTGCGAGTAAGCGTCAAGCTCGCTGGCATCGTCGTGCAGGTAGCGTGCGATCAGGCCGTCGGCCAGGTAAAGCACATCGCTGGCGGCCAGGTTCAGGCCCTTGGCGCCGGTGGGCGGCACGATATGCGCGGCGTCGCCAGCCAGGAACAGGTTGCCGAAGCGCATCGGTTCGCACACGAAACTGCGCAGCGGCGCGATGCTCTTCTCGATGCTCGCGCCGGTCGCCAGCGTTTCGGCGGCGGGCGCGTCCAGCCGGCTGCGCAGTTCGTCCCAGAAACGTTGGTCGGACCAGTCCTCGACCCGTTCGTCAGCGGCCACCTGGACGTAATAGCGGCTGCGCGTGAGCGAGCGCATGCTGCATAGCGCGAAGCCGCGCTCGTGGCTGGCATAGATCAGTTCATCCGCTACCGGCGGCGTATCGGTGAGCACGCCGAGCCAGCCGAAGGGATAGACCCGCTCGAAGATGCGCTTGGACGGCGCCGGCACGCTGCGCCGCGTGACGCCATGAAAGCCGTCGCAGCCGGCAATGAAATCGCAGCGCAGTTCCTGCGGTTGGCCGTCCTTGCGATAGCGCACGATGGGCGTGGCCGTATCGAAATCGTGCACGCTCACGTCTTCGGCGTCATAGATGGTGACGGCGTTGCCGGCTTCGCGCGCGGCCATCAGGTCGCGGGTGACCTCGGTCTGTCCGTAGACGGTCACGGAACGGCCGATCAGTGCCTGGAAGTCGATGCGGTGGCGCGCGCCGCCGTAAGACAGTTCGATGCCGTGGTGAACCAGGCCGTCGTGATGCAGGCGCTGCGCCACGCCGGCGCGTTCGAGCGCATCGGCGGTCACGCTTTCAAGGATGCCGGCGCGGATACGGCCGAGGATGTAGTCGGGGCTGCGCTGTTCGATGATGACCGCATCGATGCCGGCCTTGGCGAGCAATTGCCCCAGCAGCAGGCCCGAGGGGCCGGCGCCGATGATGGCGACTTGTGTACGCATCGCGTGTCTCCTGGTGCGGTAAGCAGATTGTTGTTGAACGCAACAATAACGGCGCCGGGCACGGGAGGGAATAGACGGAACGAACCATCAACAGGACAAAACGAACATCCAGGTTTGTCGCCACGCCAGGTGGAATATCCTGCGGAAACGAGGGATAACCCTAGGTTGTTTGCCTGAAATAAGCCGGGATTGTGAGATCGGTTCCTGCGCGGGGGAGCACCGGCAGGCACGTCGCCAGGGCGAGATAGCCTTCACATTCCATACATGCGAGCGTCGATGGTGGCGCTTGCGGCACGCTTCAGGCCGGGGGCCGTCAGCGAACCAGCCGCTGCTCTTTGCGGCAAGCCTTGCAGACGTGTTCAAGGCCATCCTGGCGCCGCGCATCGCGCGCGAAGAACTCGCCGTCGGCGGGCCAGTGCTCGCCACAATGCCGGCACAGTTTCAGCGGACCGATATCGGACATCAGGAGATCGGCGGTTGCCCGCTTGGCGCCGGCGTGGCAAGCAGGTTTGGTGCGTGGCGCGGGCGCGTCTTGCGTGACACCGGCGGTGATGGCGCGGTGGATCTGTCGCGGCAGGGCGGCGCGATCGTACATGGTCTCTCCTTGCCTTGGGAATGGGGCGGTTTGGATTGGGGGCGCAGCGGGATTCCGTGGCGCGGCTGAAATACGCCGTTACCAAATGGCGCGTTGATGATGGCCCTTGGGACCGGAGGGAGGATGGGCCGGTGGCGCGAGGTATGTTTCCGGGCGTCGGAATCTCACTGCCCGGCCAGGCCGGACCACGCCATCAGCAACCATCCGATGCCGGTGCAGGCGCCAAGCCAGCCAAGCACCACCAGCGCGATGGTCGACCACTTCACCGGGACTGCCGCGCGGCCGCCACGTTCGATATGCGTGGCGTGATGCTGGTGGCGCATGGCAGCGTGGCGGGCAGTGGCAGTAACTTCGGACGGGAGCGGCTCATGCTTACTTTCCTTGGCTAGGCAAGACACGGCTTGCACAAGGGGGCAGCTTAGCGCCCCAGTGACGCGGGTGTGTGTCCGGGTTGTAAGGAAATGTGCACGGGACAAAAGTGCACCAGCCTCGCCATGGCTCATCCCGGTTACCTTGAGAGTTCGCTTGGTTTCGTCGATGCATTGAGATAATTCACGCCTCATAGCAGAAAATTCCTAGAGCCTGTTCGGCAGAGTTTCAGCCAAAATCGCACGCTAGCTAACAGGGGCTGATATGGACCAAGTCGAAGTGGAAGAACCGTTATCCGTGGTGGCTGTGGACGACCATCCGTTTATCCTCGAGTCGATCCGCGCCAACTTGCACAGGCACGGCCGATACGCGCTGGTGGCCGTCGCGGCGGACGGGGTGGAGGGGCTGAACGTGCTACGGCAATTGCGTCCAGCGCTGGCAGTGGTCGATATCAACCTGCCAGGCCTGGACGGGCTGGAAGTGGTGCGCCGCGTTCGCGCGATGGAGCCGCCGACCCGGATCGTGGTGCTGTCGGGCGGCGATCCCGAACGCGATGCGCAACTGGCGCGCTGGGCTGGCGCGAGTGCCTATGTGAGCAAGTCGCATCCCTTTCACTTGCTGGCGGCGGCACTCGATATGGTGCAGCAGGGGTATGCCGTCTTTCCCGAATCCATCTGCAACGCGGGCCTCGATGGCGAAGCCGCGGCCAATGCCACGCGGCTCACACCGCGCGAGTCGCGCGTGCACCAGTTGCTGTCTGATGGGTATGACAACCTGGAAATAGCGACGCGGCTGGGGATTTCGCCAAAGACCGTGGCCACCTTCAAGCACCGGGTTGCCAGGAAGCTGGGACGGCCCGGCGACGCCACGCCGCGCTTGCCGCAAGCCAGTTGATCCGGGCGATTGGCGGAAGCGTTGATGTGCGAGGGCAACACGAAACAGGAGCGCGCATGCCTTGCCGGCATGCGCGCTCCTGTTTCATGGCCGACCCGCGCAACGGGTGCCGGTCGGCCATCAGCACGCTTTCAGACTTACTGCGGGACGGCCACCATCAGAAGATATGGCGAACGCCGGCCACGGCGCCGAACTGGTTCCTGTTGCCCGGGTTGGCGTCGGCCTTCGTATTGGTGACGGCAACGCCGGTCAGCGGGCCACTCTTACCGTTCAGGCCCAGTCCGGAACCGTCACGGTTGCGGGCGTAGGCCAGGTTCAGGTAGACGTCGGTGCGCTTGGACAGCGAATAGTCGCTCGACACCACGAACAGCCACGGATCTGCCGAGACGCGGCGGGCGTCTTCATAGTAGGCGGCGCCGGTGAGCTTCAGGGCCGGCGTCACGTTGTAAGCCATGCCGGCCCACATCAGGTTGGAGCTGACCTTGGCCGTGGAGGTGGTGATTTGGCCCTCGCTGTTTCCCACCACCCAGTTGCCGCCGCGCGCATAGCGATAGCCCAGGAAGGCCTTGGCCGGGCCGAAGGCATATCCACCGGCGATCGAGGCGCTGCGCGCGTTGATTTCATCGCTATTGGACAGCGTGGTATTGCGCTGCTCGTACATGACACCCACATCGAACGGGCCGCTGGCGTAGGCCAGGCTGGCGCCGTACTCGCGGTTCTTGCCGCCCTGGCCGGCGGTTTCCTTGCCATCGTAGGCAAAGCTGTACATGGCGGCGGCGGTGACGCCGTTGAAATTGCCCACGTACTTCACCGAGTTGTTGGCGCGGCTCATGAAGCCGGCGTCGAGCGAGGTAACCGAGTAGCGCGCCGAGATGGACATCGGGTCATAGCGCAGGCCGAAGTCATACATCGGCGTAGTCTGGCGGCCCAGGGTCAGCGTGCCGAACTGGCCTTGCAGGCCAACCGTTGCAGCCCGGTTGAACAAACCATCCGTGCTGCCGGCGCCGTCGTCGACGGAGAAGCCGCTTTCCAGCTGGAACAGCGCCTTCAACCCGCCGCCCAGGTCTTCCACGCCGCGCAGGCCCCAGCGCGAGCCGGACATATTGCCCGACTGCATGGCCACGCGGCTATTGCTGTTATTTGCCTTGGTGGCGCCATTGGCATTGGAAAGGTACTCGATGCCGACGTCTACCACGCCATACAGCGTCACGCTCGATTGCGCCTGGGCGCTGGCGGCGAAGAGGGTGGCTGCGGCGACTGCGAACAGCTTGATTTTCATGGGTTTTCCTTGATGAGTTAATCGGGGAACGTCCACCGTTCGAGAGGAATTATGTGAGGCGATGCGCGGGGATAAGAAGCGGATGCTCGGTTGGTGTTGTAATTAGGAAACTTGTTTTTGACTAATTATTTCTTCTTTTAAATCAAAGGCTTGATTTGAATTTATGTTGATGTAAATGATTTTTAATGGAAAGTAATCCTAGTTCAATTTGGTTGTAAATTCGTTTTTTCAATTTATTGTATTTTTTTAGTTCCAATATAAAGATGTTGTGAATAGGCGATTGCCATAACATCAGCCGGAGCCACTTCCAGCCGTTCGCCATGCCTTTCCGCAAGAACAGCAACGCGCCGCGCGGTGGTCTCTTTCCCCCTGGCCTGTTACCTGGCTCGATCCAATCCAACTCAACCTTGCAGGAGGTTTGCCGCGCCATGGCGTCTCGCCCTTTCCTCGCCGCCATGCAGCGAGCCCGATGCGGCGATGTCGCCGCGCAGATCGCGCTTGGCAAGGCCTATCTCTATGGGCATGACGGTGCCGCCGCGAACCAGCACAGCGCTTTGTTCTGGCTGGCGCGTGCGGAGCAGGGCGGCGCGGCCTGGGTGCGGCGGATGATCTGGGAAGACATCGCGCTGGACGTGGCGCGCCGCTCAGTGCAAGCCGATCTGGCGCTGGCCTGCTACGCGGAAGGCGGCCGGGCCGGTTCGAGCGTGGCACGTTGGCGCTACGCGCAATGGGCGCTGGCTCCGGACGCCCGGCCGCAATCCGATCGCGCGCTGGCGCTGGCATGGTTGCGCGAGCTTGCCGACGAGGGTCATGCCGAGGCGGCTTTCAGGCTGTTGGCATGGCTGCGGGCGCAGCCTGCCCAGCCAACGCATGCGGACGAACTGGCGCGGCTGGCGCGGCTCGCGGCGGTCCCGCCGGCCGGCGGAGCCGGGCCAGCCGCTGGCGGCACCGAGGCGGCCGATCCGCCTGGCATGCTGGCGCAGGCCGAGGCGCTGCTTGACCATGCCGACAGGCATCCCGACGTGATCCGGTTCGGGCGCCAGCTGCTCGAACGCGCGGCGCGCACCGGTTCGGCCGAGGCCCAGTTCCGGCTGGGGCTCTGGCATGGCCAGATGGATCGCCAGGGCGCCACGCTCGACGCCGGTGACCGCATTGGCAAGGCCAGCCATACCGAGGCCCAACGCTGGCTGTCGCGTGCCGCGGCGCAGGGACATGCCGAAGCAAGCTATGCGCTGGCCTGCCTCTACCGCAACCGCCACTTCACGCGCTACAGCGTGGGGCTTGCAGACGAGGCGCTTGGCAAGGCCGCGGCGCTTGGCCATGCCGAGGCCCAATACCAGCTAGGCCGGCGCTTGTGGCGCAGGCGCGGCGTGGACCTGGCCAGCCGGCTGGAAGCCAGTGCCTGGCTATGGCTGAGCGGACGCAATGGCGTGACTCAGGCCGATGACATGCTGCGCCGCCTGATCGAACCCGCACGCCCCGCCTCGCAGCGCCAGTGGGACCAGGCGGCGCGCTACGTCATGCGCATGCCCCTGAGCGGCCCCCTGCGGCTCATGGGCATGCGGGTGCGGCTGGCGCAGGCGTTCGGGCTGGAGCGCAACGAGATGATGTGGCTGGATCCGCTGCAGGCCCGGCACGGGCACTGTCTCGCCGTCGACGTGTCTGCCGCCTGCTCTCGCGCCAGGCCGCGACTGATCCTGCTGGACAGCGCGCTGCAGCAGCGCGTACTTGCCGAGGCCTGCACGCTGTTCAGGGGCGGACCGAAGGCTGGCGGAGAGGGCGGCGAGGGCGATGAAGGCGGTGAAGACGATCGCCTGGCCCGCCTCGACCTGCTGCTGGAACTGGCCCGGCCGAGGCTGCGGAAGGTGCTGCCCGGCGCGGCAGCCAGCGGGCCTGGGTGTGGCCGCACGCAGGATCGGGAGCCTGCCTATAATGCCGGATCCGATTCCCAGTCCGCCGCGCGCGGCGCCAAGGCCAGCCATGACGATCCTGCTCGATACCTCCATTTCACGCACTCTGGATGGCCTGACTGAGCGCCTTGCCTCCCTGCCCGGCACGCGCGTGGAAGCCTGGGTGTTCGAGGATGCCGCCGCGCGCCGCGCCGCAGAGCATCGCCTGGCCGCAGCGGGTGTGGCGGCGGTCATCCGCAGCGCCTACAAGCCGCTGCTGCATTTCTTCCTCGATGAACTGGGCCTGGAAACCGATCACGGCCCGCTTGCCGGCGCGCGCGACATCGCCGTGCGCCTGCCTGCCGCCACGACGGCAACGGCGGCAACAACGGCACAGCGTTTCCGGCTGGAAGCCTATCCGCTCGCCGGCATGCTGCCTGGGGGCAGGCTGCGCCTGGACGAGGGCGACGACCCGGGGCACTATGCCGTCCAGCTCGATGGCGGCATCGCCCATCGCGTATTCGTGCCGCTAGCGGCGTCGGGCGCGCCGTGCGGGTGGCTGCGTGTGTGGCAGGGTGACACCTGCCTGGAAGATGGGCCGCTGGCGACCGAGTTCGAACTGGCATTCGCCGCCGCCATGAACGCGATCCGCAGCCATGGCTGGGGGGTGCAGGCGCCCTGTTTCGATGTCCTGCGCATTGGCATCGGCACAGGCGGCATCGAGCGCCGGCTGTCCTGTCAGGACGAGTGCATCAGTACGCGCGAAGCCCTGCACGAAGACCTGTATTTCTCCATCCTGGAGTTCTTCCAGGATCGCGCCGGCTTGCCGCGCGGCGATCGTACCTTGCAACCCGGCCAGATCGTGCCGGACGTGCGCAGCGCGGATGGCACCGATGGCGCTACACGGGTGCGCGTGGAATTGCTGCCGCATCCGCGCGTAGTGGCCGCCGACGCTGCCGGGACGGCGCTTTCCGCCGACGCGCTCGCCGGGCTCTCCCGGCCGCTGACGCCGGATGAAGCCGCCGTCGAGATGCAAGCGCTTGGCGGCAAGCGCTTCAGCGTCCTGTCCACGCAGGGGCGCGTGGTCCACGCCACCCACATCGAAGGCTCGCTGCCGGGGCTGGTGATTTCCGGTGGTCAGCATGCCAACGAAACCTCTGGCGTGGTGGGTGCGCTGCGCGCGGCACACGCGCTGAAGCAGCGCCCGCATGCGCACTTCGCCCTGATCGCGCTGGAAAATCCCGACGGTGCGGCCTTGCATGTGCATTTGCGCGAGGACAACCCCCGCCATATGTCGCATGCCGCGCGCTACACGGCATTAGGCGACGACCTCGAGGCACGCACGGCGCCGCCGTTCGGGGAGAAGGCGGCGCGCCTGGAGGCGATCGAGCGTACCGGCGCGGGGCTGCACATGAGCCTGCATGGCTATCCCGCCCACGAATGGACGCGCCCGCTTACCGGCTATGTGCCGCCGGGCTTCGAGACCTGGACCATTCCCAAGGGCTTCTTCCTGATCCTGCGCCACCACGCGGGGCGCGACGGCACGGCATTCATGCAGGCGCTGACTGCGCAACTCGCGGCCTCGCCGGAACTGGCCGGATTCAACGCCCGGCAACTCGCCACCTGGGGCGGCCATGCCGGCGAGGTGCCATTCCCGGTGCTTAACGGGATTCCCTGCATGATCGTCGAGGATCATCGTTCAACCGTGCCCTTCACCCTGGTCACCGAATTCCCGGACCAGACCATCTATGGTGACGCCTTCCGCCTGGCGCATACGACGCAGATGCGGACCGTGCTGGCCGCGGCGGAACTGTACTGGGCGGGGCTGCTGAACTGAGGCCAGGCGGCTCAGGGGCCGCATGCCGATGGGTGCGTGGCGGGGCAGGGCAAGGGCCCCGGCCAGATGGCTTCAATGGATCGTGCGTGTCACCTTGACGTGCGGCACCGTTGTCGCTGCCGTGCTTTCGGGCGTGGCGCCTTCGTCTTGCTCGATCATGGTGGCCGCGAGGCTGAGCGCAGCCTGCATCTCTTCATGCGACAGACCGGACGATAGCGCAAGACGCACCGCCAGGGATGCCAGTCGTGCGACTTCATAACTTGGGATGCTCATCTCAACTCCTTGTGTCAACGCTTTACCGGGCCCCGCCGCGCGGGGCAGCGGGACCTGTGGTGCGCCAGATCGGCAAAATCGGCAGCCGGCGCGCTCTTGCGCCGGCACCTGTCAATCTCCAGTATGGTTCACCGCGGGCCGCGCTGCCTGAAGAGAATCCCCCGGCGGCACGCGGCCTTATGCTGGCAGGAAGCCTTCCACAGTGAGATAGCGCTCGCCGGTGTCGTAATTGAAGCCCAGCACGGTGGCACCGGCCGGCAGGTCGGGCAGTTTCTGGGCAATGGCGGCAAGGGTGGCGCCGGACGAGATACCCACCAGCATGCCCTCTTCGCGTGCGGCGCGGCGCGCCATCTCGCGTGCCGGCTCGGCGTCGACCTGGATGACGCCGTCCAGCAGTTCGGTATCCAGGTTCTTGGGGATGAAGCCGGCGCCGATGCCCTGGATCGGGTGCGGTGCGGGCGCGCCGCCGGAAATGACCGGCGAGGCCACGGGCTCGACCGCGAATACCTTCAGCGCGGGCCACTTCTGTTTCAGTACGCGGGCGCAGCCGGTGATATGGCCGCCCGTGCCCACGCCGGTAATCAGGGCGTCGATGCCCTGCGGGAAGTCCGCCAGGATCTCCAGCGCAGTGGCCCGGACATGTGCTTCGATATTGGCGGGATTCTCGAACTGCTGCGGCATCCATGCGCCGGGCGTGGCCGCCACCAGTTCCTCGGCACGGGCGATCGCGCCCTTCATGCCTTTTTCGCGCGGGGTCAGGTCGAAGGTGGCGCCGTAGGCCAGCATCAGGCGGCGGCGTTCCACCGACATGCTGTCAGGCATCACCAGCACCAGCTTGTAGCCCTTGACCGCGGCCACCATGGCCAGGCCGATCCCGGTATTGCCCGAGGTGGGCTCGATGATGGTGCCGCCGGGCTTGAGCAGGCCGGACTGCTCGGCTGCCTCGACCATCGACAGGGCGATCCGGTCCTTGATGGAACCTCCGGGGTTGGAGCGCTCGGACTTGATCCAGACCTGATGCGTATCGCCAAAGAGCCGCTGGACGCGGATATGCGGCGTATTGCCAATGGTCTGCAGGATGTTGTCGACCTTCATTCGGAATCTCCAGGGATGTTTTCTAACCGGACTCGCGAGTGCGTCCGGACTAGCATGCGCTGGGGGATTCTAGCCGGGCAGCGGATGGCGATGCGATTTTCCCGTCATATCGGCACGGGCAAGCGCTGGCGGGCGCGCGGCTGCCCGGCGCTCAGTGGCAGGCTTCGGTTTGCGCAGGCAGGCAGAGTTCGCGCGCGGGCAGCGATTCCAGTTCCGAGGCGAGGACGACGCGGCTGCGGCCGCGCCGCTTGGCCTCATACAGCGCGCGGTCGGCGCCACCAAAGAGCTTGTCCCAGGTGGCTGTCCCGCCGCCCTGGCCGTCGCGGATCTGCGCCACGCCGATGCTGGCGCTGGCGAATCCGCCAAGCTCGTGCGGCAACGCGATGGCGCGGATGCCTCGCAGGATGCGGTTGGCCAGCAGGATGGCATCGGCTTCGGTGGTATGCGGGCAAAGCACGCAGAATTCTTCCCCGCCATAACGGCCCGCCAGGTCCGTGGCGCGGTGCGTTTCCTTCAGGACCTTGCCGATCTGCTGCAGGATGCGGTCGCCCGCCCGGTGTCCGCTGCTGTCATTGATGTGCTTGAAGCGATCGATGTCGATCACCAGGCAGCTCAGCGGATGACCGCGGCGCGTGAATTCGGCGGACAGCACCCGGGCGGCGTCATCCATGGCGCCGCGGTTCAACAGCCCGGTCAACGGATCGAGGCGCGCCTGCTTTTCCTGTTCGGCCAGCATCCCCTCCATGGTCATTAGCGTAAAGCCAGCCAGGCCGGCGAGGATTGCCACGAAGGCAGGCAGCAGGCGCAGCTGGAACAGGACCTCGGCATCCAGGCTGGACGCCGGGGCGCCCGCCTTGAGTACCGCATACAGGCCGCAGCACTGCGCCAGCCATTGCAGGCCGCACGCCGTCAGCACCAGCGGACGGCTGCGGCGGGTCAGTGCTTGCGGCCGTTGCAACAGGTAAGCGAGCGTGAAGCAGGCGGTGACGGCAGCCACCGCGTAGCCAGTGATTTCGGCCAGGCGGCTGCCGTTGCCCAGCGCGGCGGCAGCGAGCACGGCGACGATGGCGAGCGCACCGGCAGTGAGCGGGCGGGAGTCCGCCGATTGGCGGCCATCGGCCAGCAACACGCCGCGATGGATCAGCAGCTGGGCGGCCACGCCAAACAGCGGCGCCAGCAGCAGGAACCAGGCAGGCCCGCCGCGGGCATCGATGACCAGCAGGCCCGCGGCGCAGGCGAACACCTGTCCCGCACCCCAGGCGCGGCCGGCGGCGCTCTGGCGCAGGGCCATCATCAGGGCCGCGAGGATGCATTGCGTGGCGGTGAACAGGACAAGCAATGCCATCACGGCAGTGCCCTCATCTGACTGCATGAGAATCCCCATCGAGTTCGGCGCGCGGTCGATGCGCCGGAGTTTGCCTTCGAAGGTGGGTTCGCGCGTGTTGCGTGGAGCCCGTCTGTGCGCCCTGGCTGGGTTGCGACATTCCCGAATGCGGCGTGCCGCCGGCGCATGTCCGGTGTGGTCTTGCCGAGGTGAATATGTTCTTCTGTTTGAAAAAATTCTACACAGCGAAGCGCCGCAAATGCCTTGTTTTCACCGCGTGTGACAATTGTTAACATTGGCCCCGAGGCGCGTGATCTAAGATTCCCTTGGCGGTTGCGCCGGACGGGCGGTATGCGTTGTATTACGGCCCTGGCCATGGCGGCGCGACGCGTGGCTATTGGTCACCGCTGACTCGTCAGCGCCGAATTTCCGGCACGTACTGCGATATGTTTTCTTTGCAGAAAATGCCAAAAATGCCATAAATATCCACTTTGTAATAATCTTCACCGGGCGCGGTGGGCACCCTGGCGCGGCGACTCCGCCTAAGCGTGCTGCCGTTAGCAACACCCAGGAGCGGCCAGGCTTGGCGGATTCCGTCAGTGCGCCAATCGAAGCGGTCGGAGCCAGGAATCCGGCACTATCAGGCAACTGTTGCACCTTCCCGCATTTGCCCGAGTGCTTCATCCCTAGTCCGAAATGCTTATAGGCAGGCTTACCCGCATGCCTCAGAATTCCCCCCGCCATAGTGCCTGATCAGGCACTTTGATAAATATCCCGCGGGGGACTGCCCGGTATTTCGGGCAGCGTGGGAAGCCGTAGATGGGAACAGCCATACCCGGAATGCATCGTCACGCGGCACCAGGCGCGAGAGCGCGTTGGCAGGCAAGCAAAGCGAGCTCTTCCGGAGCGGGACATAAAAATGAAGAAAACAGGGGCCAACAAGTGAATTTGTTGCGAATGGACGGTGTCATGCGCCGCGTGGCTGGCTTGCGCCAAGCAAGCCGGGGTACGCCGATGACAAGAGCCTGGCTTGGCGCGCTGCTGGCCGTGATTGCTGCCTGGCTATGCCCGGCACAGGCGCAGGCGCAGACCGCGACACCCGCAGGTGTACGCGCCCCCAACATTGCCTTCCACTACGGCAGCAAGCCGCCGGTGGACTCCTTGCAAGCCTTCGATATCGCGGTGGTCGAACCCGACAGCGGCTTCGACCCGCGCACCGCCGCCACGCCCAATACGCAATGGTTCTCCTACGTCAGCATTGGCGAGGTCTATCCTTCGCGCCCCTACCTGAAGGACATCCCCAAGGCCTGGCTGACCGGCAATAACGACGCCTGGGGCGCCCGCGTGGTCGACCAGGCCGCCGAGGGCTGGCCTGCCTTCTATGTGGACAAGGTCATCACGCCGCTGTGGCAGCGCGGCTTTCGCGGCTTCTTCCTCGACACGCTTGATTCCTACCAGCTCGTTGCCAAGACCGATGCCGAACGTGCCCGCCAGGAAGCAGGCATGGTGGCGGTGATCCGCGCCATCAAGGCCCGCTATCCCGACGCCAGGCTGATCTTCAATCGCGGCTTCGAGATCCTGCCGCAAGTCAGCCAGCTGGCGTACGCGGTCGCGTTCGAGTCGCTCTACCGCGGCTGGGACCAGGCGGGCAAGCGCTACACCGAAGTCAGCGAGGCCGACCGCGACTGGCTGCTGGGCCAGGCCCGCACGATCCGGGAGCAGTACCGCTTGCCGGTGATCTCGATCGACTACTGCCCGCCCACCGACCGCAAGTGCGCGCGCGACACCGCCGCGCGGATCCGCGCGCTGGACATCATCCCCTACGTGGCCGACCCTGGCCTGCAGACGGTTGGCATCGGCAGCATCGAGGTGATGCCGCGCCGCGTGCTGGTGGTGCAGGACCGCGAGCCCGGCGTGTCGATCGACGACTCCGCCGGCGTGCGCTTCGTTTCCATGCCGCTGAACTACCTGGGCTATCGCGTCGACTTCGCCGAAGCCAGCCAACCGCTGCCCGAGATCGGCCCGGACCGCTACGCGGGCGTGGTGGTGTGGATGGCCGGCAATGTGCGCGATCAGCCCGGCCGCTTCTTCAGCTGGGTACAGCGCAATATCGACCAGGGCGTGCCGGTGGTGTTCCTGAATGACTTCGGCGCGCGCATGAACGGCTCGCTCGCCTCGAGCCTGCAGCTCAACCCGGTCAAGGGCAAGGTCGGCGTCAAGGCGGATGTGGTATCCAAGGACCCGATGATGGGCTTCGAGATGCCGGTGGCGCCGGACCGCACCCAGGCGGCGCTCGTGCAGGTCGGCGATGGCCCTGGCTATCGCTCCCTGCTGCGCCTGAATTCGGGCACGCTGACCTACGACGCCGCCGCGATTACTCCCTGGGGCGGCTATGTGCTGGGCCCCTATGCCGTGCGGCAAAGCGCCAACGACCAGGACCGCTGGGTCGTCCAGCCGCTCGCTTTCCTGCGCGAAGCGCTGCGTCTGCCCGACATGCCGGTACCGGATGTCACCACCGAGAACGGCCGGCGCCTGCTGACCATCCATGTGGACGGAGACGGTTTTGCCTCGCGCGCCGAGATCCCTGGCGGCGGCTTCTCCGGCGAAGTGCTGTTCCGCGAGATTTGGGACCGCTACCGCCTGCCGATGACGATGTCGATCATCCAGGGCGAAGTGGCCAGCGATGGCATGTATCCCAAGCTGACCGCGCAGCTGGAGCCGATCGCACGCAAGATCTTCGCGCAGCCCTATGTGGAGGTGGCCAGCCACACCTTCTCGCATCCCTTCGAGTGGGGCCGCACGGTGCCCGGTGGCGCGCATTCGGAGAACGCCACCGAAGGCGACGCAGATTTCCACCTGGCGATTCCGGGCTACACCATGGACCTCAAGCGCGAGGTCGGCGGCTCCATCGACTACATCAACCGTACGCTCGCGCCCGCCGGCAAGCCCGTCAGCATGCTGCTGTGGTCGGGCGACTGCCAGCCACCCGCCGAGGCGATCAGGCTGACCGACCAGGCCGGCGTGCTCAACATGAACGGCGGCGATACGCTGATCACGCGCAGCAACCCGACCTGGACCGCGATTTCCCCGCTTGGCATCAACAAGGCCGACGGCACCTTCCAGGTGTTCGCCCCGAACCAGAACGAGAACGTCTACACCAATCTCTGGCATGGCCCGTTCTACGGTTTCGAGCGCGTGATTGAAACCTACGAGCTGACCGACCATCCGTACCGCTTCAAGTCGGTCAACATCTACTATCACAATTACTCGGGCACCAAGGCAGCCTCGCTCAAGGCGCTGCGCAAGGTCTACGACTACGTGCAGAGCCAACCGCTGCTGCCGGTGCATGCCACCGACTACGTGCGCAAGGTGATCGACTGGCAAGGCATGGCGGTGGCGCGCGAAACCGGCGGCGACGGCAAGCAGCCCGGCGCGTGGATCGTGCGCGGCGACGGCAATCTGCGCAACGTGCGCTGGACCGGCGCGGGCGTGACCGACGTGGCGGCCTCGCAAGGCGTGACCGGCACTTCGCCGGCGCCCGGCGGCGGTGTCTACGTGCACCTGGCCGATGGCGCCTCGCGCATCGTGATGCGCGGGCCCGGCGCCGCCGCGCCCGCCGGCCCCGAGGTCGCCGAGGCCAGCGGCTTCGTGCGGAACTGGCAGCGCGCCGGCCAGGGCAGCGCACAGCAGATCCGTTTTGAGTTCAGCGGCTACACCAAGCCTTTCTTCCGTCTCGCAGGGGCGGACCGCTGCCGGGTTGCCATCGATGGCAAGCCGGTGCAGGGCGTGCGGGAGCGCGGCACGCTGCGCTTCGATACCACACCCGTTTCCCATCCCGACAATGCCAAGCAAAGCGTCGAAATCACCTGCGCCGCCTGAGCGCGAGCGGTTGTTGCAGCCAGCGTTCGTGCTGACCTTCACCGCCATGGTGGGGATCGGCCTGGCGCTGATGTTCCCGCGCGAAACCTTGCGCGAACGCCTGCTGGGTGAAGGCCGCGCGGTTGACGGCCTGAGCATGGCCTACCTGGAAGCCTGGTGGCGTGCCGCGCCGGAAGACAACGGTTTCATGGCGGTGCTGGCCGAGCAATATGCGCGTACCGGCCGCCTGGACGAGGCCGAAGCCATGCTGGCCCGGCTGGAAGCGCGCCATGCCGCCAGCCGGCAAGGGCCAGTGCGCGCGCGCGCCGCCGCCGACGCCGAACTACCCAACCAGATCCTGCGCACCCGTATCGAGATCACGCAGCAGCGCGCGTTTGCCGCGTTGCCGGACACGCCGGAGCGCAAGCAGTACATCGAACGGCTCGCCGGGTTGCTCGACCAGGCATTGCCGATGCAATGGGGGCGTACCGATCTGGAAGAGCTCGCGACCGCCGCGCGCTCGATCAACGCGCTCAAGCCGGCGCAGCATTTCTACCGCGCGCTGGCCAAGAGCGATCCCGCCCGCGCCGAGCTGTGGAGTGCGCAGGCGGCATCGGCGGCGCTGGCTGGCGGTGATTACCAGCAAGCGGCCGACGCGCTGTTCGCCGCGCAGGCACACGCCACCGATCCGACCGAGCAGCGCCGGCTGTTCCTGGCCGCGCTCAAGACGCTGCAGTCCGGCAACGAACTCGACAAGGCGCTGGCGCAGGCCGAGCAACACGGCGGCAAGCTGCTGGAAAATGCCGAGGTCCTGCGCTACCTGACCAAACTGGCGCTGGCCGCCAACCGGCCCGAGCAGGCGGCGCACTATGCGCAGCGGTTGCTGCGCCTGCCGCCGAGCATGCAGCCTGCCCCGCTGGGAGCATCGCTGCAACGCGCCGAAGTGCGCCGGGTTGCCGCCGCCCAGCCCTGGGCCGCGCAGGGCGTCATTTTCCTGGACGGTCCGCGCGGGCTGGCCCTGCGCCGCGCAATGGGCGACGCCGCGATGCCGCACCTGCGCCGAGTGGCGGATTCCGCCGGCGCGGGCAAGCCTGCCGCAGTGGCTGCGCCGGCCGCACCTGCGGTGGCGCACAGCGGCGCCCCGCCCGCGGCCGAGCGCGCGTTCAACGCCGATGACTACGAACTGGCCTTCCAGGTCTTCCTGGCCGCCGGCAAGCTCGACGACGCCCAGCGCGTCGCCGAGACCGCCGTGCGGCGCCAGCCCGGCGCGCAGCGCTGGCGCGAACGCCTGGCGCAGGTCGCGGAATGGAATCGCCAGCCCGCGGTAGCGCTCAGGAGCTGGCTCGAATATGCCCAGGCCACCAACGACGAGACCGCCTGGAAGGCGGTGCTGCGCCTGGCCCCGGGACTGAGCGACGATCGCGCCTACCTGGCCGCGCTGCGCCATCGCGCCGGCAGCGGCGACCTCGCCACCATCGACCAGGTGGTCGCCACCTACGAACGGCTGGGAGAGCCAGAGCAAGGGCTGGCTTTCCTGCAAAGCCTGAGCCACGGCCCCAACGCGCGCCAGATCATGGAGCGCCAGGCGGAACTGGCAGAGCGCGCCGGCAAGGATGCCCGCGCCTACGAGCTCTACACGGAGCTGCAGCAGCGCTTTGGCCCACGTCCCCAGTACGCGCTCAAGCAGGCCAACCTGCTTTACGTGCGCGGCAAGCTGGCCGAGGCGCTGCAGGCCATGGTGCCGTCCATGCGCACCGCGCGCTCCACCGATATCGAGTACTGGCGCACCCTGACCGAACTGGCACGCCTGAACCAGCGTGGCGACTTGCTCGAACAAGGCTACCGGCAACTGATGCTGGCCATGGCCGAGTCGCATGACGATCACTGCATGGCCATGCCGCCGGGCGCCGGCCGCAACGACTGCCTGGCCGAAGTGCGCGATATCGAGGAATCGGATTTCTCGAACCTGATGGATTTCTACGACAGTTCGCCCATTGATGCAGGGCGCATTGCCGAGGCCAGCTGGCGCAAGGGCGGCAAGCTCGTGTCGCTAGAACTCGCCATCAACTACTACACCCGCGCACGGGCCTACGGCCGCGTCGCCGCCTTGCTGCAGGGCATGACCCCCGGGCAGCTGAAGCAGGCCGAGCAATCCAGCCGTTTCCTGGCCATGCGCGCCGAGTACCAGCGCGCCCGCGGCGAGCGCGAGCTGGCCCTGGCCGACCTGCGCCGTGCCGCCAGCCTGCCCGATGCTGGCAGCGAGACGCTGGCCGCGCTGATGTGGGCGCTGGTCGATCTCGGCTCGGATACCGAAGTGCGCGCCATGATGCTGCGCCTGAAGAGCGAGGCCGAGGGCAACCCGGATCTGTGGGGCGCCTTTGCCGCTGGCAGCATGCGCTTCCAGGACGGCCGCACCGCGCTGCATTACCTGCGCAAGATGGCCGACGGCAAGAACGCCGATCCGCTCTGGCTCGGGCTTGCCGCGGATGCCTACGACGCCATCGGGCAGACCAGCACTGCCTGGCGCCTGCGCCGCCAGGCCTGGGTTGACCTGCATGGCGACCGTACCGCAAGCGGGCGCCGTGCCTCGGATCCCCGCAGCATGGATCCGGCAGCCGAGGAGGAAGATGCGCAAGGCGGCCCCGCGCCTGCCGAACTGCGCCGCCAGACAGTGGCGCTTGGCCAGATCTTTGCGTCGGGGGATGTCTCGCAGCGCCTGGTGATCGAGATGCTGCGCGGCGACCGCACCGTGATGGCGGGTGCCAACGCCGCCAACTGGACCGGGCCGGCCAATCCGGCTTCGCGCCTGGGTGAGATACCCGGCTTGCCGCCGCTGGACGCCAGTGTGCCGGCGGGCATGGCCCAGCGCGAAGCGCGCCAGCAGGCGGTGGTCTCGTCCGCCGCCAAGGAAGTGGCGCTGGCGTGGGCGCTGTCGAACGAATCCAATGAACTGGCGCGTGCCTGGCTGGCACGCCAGTATGCGCGCCAGTTGCTGCGCCCGGCCTATGCCGAGATCACGCTGGCGCTGGCGAACCAGGATCTGGCCGCGCTCGACCGCGTGCTGGAGCGCCAGGCCGGCCGCATTCCGGTGGACAACCAGATCGAAGCCAACGTGCAGCTCGACCGGCTCGGCGCCGCGCAGACGCTGGCCTACGAGACGCAGGAAACCACCCGTACCGACGACGCGCTGCAGGAGACCCTGCAGGACACGCTGCTGTTCAATGCGCAGGCCATCGAGCCGCGCATGACATACCAGCGCCAGAGCCCGCTGAGTTATTTCGACTACGGCCTGGCCGGCGGCGTGCGCCTGTGGGATGGCTATGACCTGAACCTGCGCGGTGCCTGGCGCACCCAGCACAGCGTGGACCAGACGCAGCTTACCGGCGTGCCTTCGTCCGACAAGCGTGGCGAGCTGTCGCTCGGCTACCGCGACCAGCACCTGCGCTGGCGCTTCGGCGTGGGACGGCGCGACGGCCTGGATAGCGTGACCACCGCGCGGTTTACCGGCGAGTGGCGCGAGGGTACCCGGCTGAACCTCACCACGCTGGCCGGCCTCAACCAGCAAGCCGACGAGTCGGCGGCGCTGCGGGTCGGCGGCGTCAAGGACGTGCTCGGACTGGGCGCGACCTACAACTTCAGCCTGCGCGAATTCGCGGGCGCGCGTATCGAGTACGACCGTTTCCGTGGCCAGGACGGCTCACAACTGGGTCACGGCCTGGTGTACGACCTGGAGCTGGGTTATCGCATCCGTACCGCTTACCCGGACTACACCGTGCGCCTGGTCGGCACCCACGCTACCTACAGCACGCGCGGCGGCACGCTCAGCAGCAAGCTGGCGACGCTGGTACCCGCCGACGACGAAGCCACGCCCGGGTTCTACATGCCGCAGGGCTTCACGCAGGCGGGCGTGACTTTCGGTTTCGGTACCGAGCTGCTCGACGACTACACGCGCAAGTGGCGGCCTTTCGCCGAGATCGGCCTGTTGCACGACACCCGTGCCGGGCAGAACTTCCGGGCCCAGCTTGGCGTGGCCGGCAAGGTGTTCGGAAACGATCACCTGTCCATGTATGTGCAGCACGAAACCGCGGCACGCAATGGCGGCACGCCGCTGACCGAAGCGGGTGTTCGCTACAAATGGCTTTTTTAATCCGGGCGGGCACACCAGTGCCGGTTCACCGTACGCAATCGAGAAGGGGAGTGAGTCATGGAGAAAACTAGCACGAAGCAGAACCGCGCGGCACGACTGCTGGGCTGGTGCGGTGCGCTGGGCGCGGCCCTTTGGCTGGCCGGATGCGCGGTGACCGACGTGGGCCGCGCCCCAATCCACCCAAGTTAAGCATCAACAATTAGGCATCAACAGGCCTTATAAGCAGCATGTCGATGAGGTTTGTGGCGAGGCGGACGAGGCTTGGCGCGATCCGGCCGCACGCGATGGATACGTGTTGCGATCACGGCCAAGGTCTCA